>NZ_CP087131.1:2712616-3014018 GCF_020911865.1 Chryseobacterium sp. C-71 | reverse complement strand
CAGTGAACATTAATCAGTTTAACAAAAATCTTGAAGCTTACGATCCGGAAATTGAGAAATTTAATAAAATTAATTCCTACAAAAATTTCGTTGACCGACTTTGCCTGCAATATGTTGCGACTACAAGACCTGTAGAACAACTTTTCTTTTATCTTCAAAAAGCCAATAAAACCTCGAATAATCTGGAGATTTTAGAATTTATTCAATCTAAAAACACGGAGAATCTCGATGAGTTTGATTTGTACGAAACAAAGCCTGAAATGCTGTTGAAACACACCAAACACAAAACTTCAACGTACAAAACTAAAGACATAGAAAACCTGAATAGCAAACATGAAAAAAGCACTTCAATAAAAATTGCAACGCCATCAAAAACTTATCAGGAAAGAAATAAAAAAGTGCGAACCGGAATTTTTGTCCACGAACTTTTATCAAAAATAAATACTGAAAAAGACATCGAAAAAGTCTTGGAATCTTACACTTTGGAAGGACAGATCACTTTGGAGGAAAAGGAAGAGATTCACCTCGCTTTAAAAGAAATTATCACAAAACACTCTGAATTTTTTGATGAAAAATGGGAAGTGATTAACGAAAAGGACATTATGATTTCTGAAAGAGGAATTAGTAAGATTTACCGTCCTGACCGTATTTTGAAAGGCGACGAAGGTTGTATTATTGTAGATTTTAAAACCGGACAAGAATCTGAAAAGAACGAAAAACAGCTGGAAAGGTATAAAGCTGTGCTTGAGAGTTTGGGAATGAAAGTTTTAAAAACTCAATTGATTTATTTGTAGAGCATGAAATGAATAAAAACTGAACATATTTTCCTATCTTACTTGATATTTTGTAATTTCGAAACATTGAACACGATGATTTAAAAAAATTCAACATGATTTTCTCAGATTCTAGTATTAAAATTAGGAAGTTACCATTTTTTATGTTCCTTTATTGTATTCCAATTTTTATCAATTCGCAAAACTATCCCTTAAAATTTGGTATAAAAGCCGGCTGGAACTACTCTAATATCAATGCCATTGACGAATATGGAAATCCATCAGGCTACCTCAGCGGTATTATTGATGAAGCTTACGGAGGTTTTTTAATAGAGAAACAGATTTCACCAAAATCTTATATACAAGTAACACCTACAGTTTCATTTACAGAATCTGTTACTTTTATTGAATTACCAATCTATTTTAAATATAACTTTTATAATAAATTCTCAATACTTGTTGGTCCCAAACTAAACTATATTCCTGATGAACAATATAATAATTTTTATTATTTCAGGAAAAGATTCGGAGTCAGTGGAGATATCGGGGTAGATTATAAAATATCTAATCATTTTACTATAGAAGGTACAATTTCAAAAGGCTTTACAAAACAGTTTGATCAATTAGTTTTAACATATTATGAAGCTAAAAGAGACGTTTATAGGATTGGGGTAACATATTATTTCTAATTCGAATAATACATTACTTATTTAACCTGAGTTCGGTTTAAGCAAAATTTAAAAACAATTGACCATCATTTACTTTTTTTAAGTTTAATGATGGTTTTTTGGGGAAGAAACAATAAGCAGTTAAGCTCCCCAAAATATTCATCATAAAATTACTAACACTTCTGTGGCGAGTATGTTCCACTTGACAATGGTTCTTTAATTCATCATTGATCGTTTCAATGATGGCTCTTTTTCGGAGCAAAATTTTGTCTTCCATTTTCATAATATGATTCTTCATATTCTTACGAAGTTTAGTAAAAAGCTGGATTCCATCAGCAAAAAGCATTTCCCAAAGAGCCTTGGAAAGATATCCTTTATCGGCAAATAGTTTTCCAAAAAGCTGCTGCGTCATTTTTTTGATATGCTTTGGGTTTCTGTCATCAATATTTCCTTTCGTTATATAAAAGGATAAAAGTTCTCCCTTTTCATTACAAACCAAATGCAGTTTAAACCCATAAAACCAACCCATCGAAGATTTTCCTCGCTCTGCCAAACCTTTGAAAACTTTGTGATTGTGAATCCTTTGGTTTCTGCAAACTTTCAAAGTTGTGCTGTCCATAAAGCTGATTCCAGTACATTTACCCAGACATTTTTCTTTCAAAAATAAGGCAAAAACCACAAAGCTTCTTTGCTGAAGTTCTATAAATCTATTGTAGGAAAGGGCTTTGGGAAACAAATTATTCCAATAACCACAAACTATTTCCTGATAATAATGCTTAAATGTTTTGTGTGCACCCAGATGAAAACCAATCATAATCGTAATAATTTCAGAATCCGACATCATAGATCTTCTGTTTCTTCTCTTCTTTTGGTCGCCGAGCGCCTGAAATTTCATGTGTTTGATTTGGAAATCAAATTCTTTACAGAAATCATCAACTTGTACAAAAATATTTGTAATTTGGTCTTTCAAAATCATAAGCAATAGTTCGTTTAAATATTTGAATGTTAGATACTTGAATATACGAATTATTGCTTTTTATTGCAAATTTATTTTGTATTCTTATCCCGAACTCAGGTTATTTATAAAAAGTTTCGGCGGCACCTTTGGTGCCGCCGAAACTTTTTTCATTGTCCTAAATAAATTAAGCCTTCGTATCCGGTACAAAAACTCTCTGTGCCAATTCCTGGTCAAAAAGATATAAAGCCGAAGGATTGTCGGATACCATTTTGATCTTAGTTACATATTGAGATGCACTCGCCTCTTCTTCCACTTGCTCGTTGATGAACCACTGTAAGAAAGATGTCGTAGCAAAATCTCCTTCGTCGTTGGCATTTTTTACGATGTTAAAAATACTTTTTGTTACTTTTTTCTCGTGTTCCAGAGCTTTCTCAAAAATATCTACCGCACTTTCGAAAACATGCGGCGGTTTTGCAATTTCGCCAATGATGATTTCTCCGCCTACATCATTCAAATAATCAAACATTTTATCTGCGTGCATCAATTCTTCTTTACATTGAACTCTGAAGTAATTGGCAATTCCATCAAGATCTTTTGCAGAAAACCATGCAGACATTGAAAGATAATATTGAGCAGCATATTGCTCGTGAGCTATTTGTTCGTTTATTAACTGTGCTATTTTTTCGCTTACCATAATAAATATTTATACTCAAAATTACGCATTATAAGGCGAATTGAAAAGTTTTAACCAAATTTAGATTTAGATTGAATACAAAAAAGGATGGAATTGCTTCCACCCTCATAACATTAAAAAATCAAAATTATAAACTATCAGTTTACTTGGGCTTGAGGTGCTGGTTTCAAACCATGTCTCATTTTTCGGTCACCCTTAAAACCTTTTTCTTTCATCATCGCTCTTCTCTCTTCCATTTTTGCTTTTTTTCCGGCTTGCCATTTATCATATTGTTCCGGCGAAAGAATTTTTTTCATATCATTATCCATCTGCTGTCTCTTTGCCTTCATTTGCTCCATTCTCGCTTGTCTCTGCTCTTTATTTTTTTCAAAGTTATTCTTCATTTCAGCTTTTCTTTTATCATGAAGACCTTTGATTTGAGCAATTTGACTTTGATTTAAATTCAGCTCTTTCTGCATTTCAGCCACTCTTTCCTGCTCTTTTTGCTGCATCTTCTGCTTCATTTCCTCTCTGTTTATTTTTTTATCCTGCGGAGCTTGTTGAGCCATTGCAAAACTTCCCATTCCGATAAACGCTATTGCTAATACTAATTTTTTCATTTGTTCTAAATTAATTGGTTTGTTTGTTATATCTATTTGATATGCATTTTTAAGTAAAGTTAAATACTAAATTCACAAATAATGTTAAATTTTAATATTAATATTTTTATAATTTATATTAAATAAAAGGAGATTAGGCAACAAAACCCAATCTCCACACCACTCAAATATAATATATGAAAACTAATTTTTAACTAAACTATTTCTGAAACCTCCAGAACTTCTTCCTTCACCTCCACTGTTTTGTTGTCTTGGTGTGCTATTTTGTCTAGGACTGGCACTTTCGCTTCTTTGCTGAGATCTGAATCCTCCATTTCCTCTTGTACTATTATTTTCAGACCTTCTCGGTTCAACAGCTCTTGGTGCACTTGCTTCGGATCTATTATTAGTTCTAAATCCACCGCCTGCATTTTCGTTTCCTCTCACTCCACCATTTCCGTTATTACCTCTTACTCCGTTGTTGCCTCGAACTCCATTATCAGAATTTCTGAAACCTCCACTGTTTCCATTATTTCCTCTCACAGCATTGTTTTGATTTCTGAATCCACCGGAATTATTGTTATTTCCATTTCTGAATCCTGAATTTCTAACTACATTTAAGGTAGGATTATCATTTCTTCTGAAACTGTTTCTGTCTACTCTGTAAATATTGATATTTACATTTCGGTATCTTGGTGTTACTCTAAACCTTGGTGAATAATATGTTCTTCTGTAGTTTTGGAAATAAACAATCGGACTTTGTCTGTGATAATAATTGTTTTGGAAAACAACAAACACTCTTGGTCCTAAAATTCTTTCCATGGCATAGAATCTGTCATAATACCATCTGTCTGGGTTATATCTGTAAAAATTATTCCATCCGGAAAAACTTGAATACAGATTGTTCAGATACAAAATCTGATCGATTTGCCAACGGTTTAGTCTATTCTGCTGGAAGAAAACATTCCAATTAATATTGACAATACTGTTTCTATAATCGCTGTACTGACTTTGATAATAATCTTGAGGATAATAATCCTGAGGATAATTGTAGTAATAATCGTCCGGGAAATAATTTTGATCGTCCTGATCAGAGTAATATCCGTCATTATCTCCGTACCCATCATTTCCATATCCATTGTTTGGATATTGCTGAGCAAACGACAAAGTCGACAAAGTCAAAGCAAATCCCAAAAGTATTTTTTTCATTTCTATAAGCATTAATTGGTTAATTGTTCAGAACTCTCATTCTTGTCTTTTGGATGTAAAGAAAAAAAAGAAGTTAAACCCTAAAGTAAAACTTCTTTTATAAATATTTTAACCAACTGATAATCAATATCATTATTTTCATTAAGCACGACCACTGTCTTTGATCCAATCTGAAATTTTCTGGCTTAAAGATGTATTCTCCGTTAAATTCTCCACATTTAAATGCATTCTGTATCGCCAATAGTGCGGAAATACTGAAGGATTATTAATTCTCTCATTACCCATATTAGGATTGGTCAATTTTTCATCTGTTGCGAAGAATTCCTGAATCGGAAAAATTGCAAGCATCGCATCATTGTACAGATGTTGTTTCATAATAATTTCCGCTAAATGAGATTCTAAATCATCAGGAGCTTTACCATACTGCATCAATTGCTGATTATAAAATCGCTGAGTTAATTCAGTATTTTCTTTCCACCACTGTCGCAACGTTGAGCTGTCGTGAGATGAAGCTGTGACTACATTCAGATAACCCGCATTTTTAGGATTGTAAAAAGGAATCTGTTCTGATGGCATTCTCTGAACTTTCAAAGCAACAATCGCCAATTCATCCATCACTTCAGGAACACAATCCGGAACCATTCCTAAATCTTCTCCGCAAATCAACATTTTTGTAGAGTTTAAAATGACCGGAAGCTTTTCCATCGCCTTTTCTTTCCACATAAAATCTTGTCTCTTGAAGAAATAATCCTGGTACAATTCATAAATTGCCTTTTTCTCCCAATCTGAAAGATATTGATAAGATTCAGTTTTAAATGCATTAAATCTCGGATGATACACCGTTTGTCCATCTCTTTCATCAGTTAAAAATAAAACATTAGCACAAAGCGCAATCAATTGTGCTTCTATAGAACCCGCAGTTTTTTTCTTGAAATAATCTGAAAGTTTTCTTTGAGTATCAAATTCTTCTTTGAAAGAATACGTTCCGTCTAAATTATTATTTAAAAATTCTAAAGCCTTATTACTTTGCTCTCCGAAATAATTCCAAAGAATCATATCGTTGATAAACGGTTTACAGTATCTGTCGAAATCAAAAGGAATATGTCTTGCTTTAAATTCTTCCAAGACAATAGGAATAGCCGGATAAAAATATCCTAAAATCCCTTGCGTTGCAGAAATCGGTATTCTCCAGATTCTGAAAAACCCGAGAATATGATCGATTCTCATCGCATCAAAATATTGCTCCAAGGCTTTGAATCTGTTTTTCCACCACTGGAAATCATCAGCTTTCACGGCATCCCAATTATAAGTCGGGAATTCCCAGTTTTGTCCAAGTTCTGTAAACTGATCTGGTGGTGCACCTGCTTGAAAATCCATTCCGAATAATTCAGGTTCAGTCCATGCTTCTACGGAATGCCTGTAAATACCAATTGGCAGATCTCCTTTTAAAGAAACCCCTAAACTATGAATATAGCCAACAGCATCTTTAAGCTGTTGATAAAGCTGGAACTGCACCCAGGCATGAAGCATCGAAGCATCATAATCTTTACTTTTAACAGAGAAAAATGGGGCTATTTTTCCGGCGATATATTTCTTATGAGTTTTCCAGTTATTGAAGTTCGGTGTTTTATATTTATCTCTTAAAACGCAAAAAGCCGAATATGGTAAAAGCCAGGTTTCATTATCCTTTAAAAACTTTTTAAAGTTTCGGTCTTTATAAATCTTTTCTTTTTCGAGATTAAAAACTGCTTTCAGATATTTCCATTTAGAATAAATCATCTTTTCATAATCAATTAACTCCAAAGAATTTAATTCCGACTTTTCAGCTTTAAATTCTTCAACTAATTCTTTAGGTAATTTATAATCTAAATTTGAGATCGAAATATATTGTGGATGTAAAGCATATACAGAAACTGCAGCATATGGATAAGAATCTGTCCATGAATAGTTTGCTGTTGTATCATTGATTGGTAAAATTTGAATAATACCTAATGACGTTTCATTAGCCCAATCAGCCAGTTTTTTTAAATCTGAAAATTCACCTACTCCAAAACCATCTTCACTTCGCAAAGAGAATACAGGAACTGCAACTCCCGCATCGTGATACATTTGGTAAGACTTAAATTTAAAGTAATGATCTGCACAAATCTGCAAAACATCTTTCTGAAGATTAGGAATCGTGTACCTGTTTTCTCCGCTCTCTACATCAATGACTTTTCCTGCATCTTTATCAAAAATCGCATATTTGTATTGAATTAAATGATTCTCAGGGATTTCTACAGACGTTTCCCAAATACCAAAATCGGTTTGGGAAAGATGAATAGCTTTGTTATAATCCCAATTTCCTAAAGATTCCGCATTTCCAAACAAAACGATTTCCCAATTTGGATTGTAAACAGGCGCTTCAATTCTGAATAAATGACTATGCTTCTTAAGAACAGATAATTTTTTCGGAACAAACTGATTCAGTTTATTATGTAATATTTTATTGTTGAGATAATTTTCAGGGAAGTTTTTGTTGTTCCACTGATCAAAAATCAAAAACTCTTTGTAGTTATGAGGAAAACTTAATTCATGCGAAACAAATTCTTGTCTTACGACATTATTTTTATCGTCAACAAGCTGATAATGGTAAGAAATTGATTTTGAAAAATAATCTACTTCGCATTTCCAAAAGCCATCTTCTGTATAAAACATGGCGTGAATTTTAGACGCATTGCCATTTTCGCTAATCATCAACTGCAGATTTTCACCAGCTTTTGCCCGATAGCTAACGTTAAAATATAATTTCATCTATCTTTTTTTGATAAAAATACAGTTTTAAAATTGAAATACAAATGGTTACAATGTCAAATAATCATTAAAAAAACCTTTTTTCGAAATTGAAAAAAGGTTCTTCTAATCATTTAAAAAATCAAAATTTATTCTGTTACGAGAATTTTTTTATTCAATAAAGCTTTACCTGCGTCATTTGTAATATTGACGAGGTATGGACCGCTTACTAAATTTTTAAGATCAACCTGTTGGTTTAATTGACCTTCTTTTACAGATAATCTCTGCGTCAAAACAGTTTTTCCTGACAGATCAAAAACATTTACTTTGATGTTTCCTTTTACCGAATTGTCATTCACATTAACGTAGATAAAATGCTCGTCAACTTTCGTCGGATATACATCTAAATTAGCAAAAACAGTTGCAGAAGTTGCTCTGTCATTGACGAAATACTTACTTGCCAAATCATAAATATGCAAGTCAGTTTCGCCAGGAAGTTGTTTTGCTTCAAGATTATCTAGGCTTAGTTCATATAAAGCAGCTCCTTTTGCACTTGCAATCACCACTTTACCTTTAGAATTCACGGCTGCTCCGTTTACAGAATATGTTTCAGGAAGTCCTGATATTTTGCCGACAAATTTTGCCTTTAATTCTTTCGTGGAAACTTTAAAAACATTTCCTGCAGTTGAGAAAACGTAGAAATTATTATCTCCGTCAGCAATCATATCACCACCAAAACCGGTTTCCATAGCAGTGAAAGAATTCTTACCATTTGCATCATCGTCTTTGATAATTCCAAGATCGTTTACAATGTACTGATTGTTCTTTTTACTGATTTGAATAAACTGCGTTCCGGCATTGTTGATGGCGTAAATATTTCCGTCATAACCAGTTGTCATTCGAGTAATGTGAGAATTGATGTCACAAGATGTTACTGTGGCAGTCTTATTTTCTACCAATGTAATTTCCTTCGTTTTTTGATTTAAAACATAAACATTAGAGGAAAACATAGGCATATACACCAAATTATTACCAGAAGAATCATAAGCCAAAGCCGCCAAAGTCATCGATTGGGCATGATTGTATGACGTTTTATCTTCTGTAACCGAGGCTTTTCTTTCCTGAGAAATTACATGGGCTTCAGAAGAAACTCCAAAAATACTCTGACCGGAAGTTCCGTCTGCATTCATTGCACGGAAATCGCTGAACTCAATTCTTGGAGAATCTTTACCTGCCAGCGCAAAAAAATCTTGCTGTGCATTGACTGTATTTCCAAGTAACAAGAGAAGAATAGGGAATAAATGTTTTTTCATATGATAAATTTTATTTGTAATTATTTTAGTCTTACTAAGTTAAACAATTTTTGATTTGGTTAAAAAAAATATTTGTGAATATTATATTTTAAATTGATGATAAAAAACTCATGCGCATCAATTGTCTGATTTATGCGCATGAATTAATGAACTTATGCGCATGAGTTTTAAAGTTCTTTAATACTGATAATAAAAAACTCTCACCGTAAAAGTGAGAGTTTCCATTATATAATTTTTCAATAAAATTAATTCAAAACATAAGAAGTTCCATCTCTTCCGTCTTTTAACTCTATTCCTTCAGCCAAAAGCTTATCTCTAATTTGATCTGAAAGTTCGAAGTTTTTAGATTTCCTAGCCTGATTTCTCAGTTCGATTAAAACCTGCAACGTTTGGTCTAACTTTTCATTATTATTTTCTTCAATTGCCTGAAGTCCCAATACATCAAATATCAAAGCATTTAAAGTTGATTTTAAATCTGCTAAATCATCGGTAGAAACTGTTTCTTTTTCATCTTTTAAAGCAAAAATAAATTTTACTGCTTCAAATAAATGTGCAATCAAAACTGGTGAATTGAAATCATCCGTCAAAGCGTCATAAGCTTTAGTTTTCCATTCTTTAAGATTAAAACCAGATTCTTTCTGATCGTTTGGATTGATTGAATTTAAAACTTTCACCGCTTCCATCAATCTTGTGAAACCTTTTTCGCTTGCCAACATCGCATCATTTGAAATATCTAAAACACTTCTATAATGCGCCTGTAAAAAGCAGAAGCGAACGATTGTAGGATGAAAAGGTTTTTCGAAGAAATCATTTTCTCCGGAAACCAATTGTTTAGGTAAAATATAATTCCCGGTTGACTTGCTCATACGCTGAGAATTCATGGTCAACATATTGGCATGCATCCAGTAATTTACAGGTTCTACGTCGTTGCAGGCTTTTCCCTGTGCAATTTCACATTCGTGGTGAGGGAATTTCAAATCCATTCCACCTCCGTGAATGTCGAATTTATCACCAAGGTATTTCGTACTCATAGCAGTACACTCAAGATGCCATCCCGGGAAACCTTCTCCCCAAGGAGAATTCCAACGCATAATATGAGCCGGAGAAGCTTTCTTCCACAAGGCAAAATCCTGCGGATTTTTCTTTTCTCCCTGTCCGTCAAGATCTCTGGTGTTGGCAAAAAGTTCTTCGATATTACGTTTTGACAGTTCGCCGTAATTCAAACCTCTTTTGTTGTATTCTAAAACATCAAAATAAACCGAACCGTTGCTTTCATAAGCAAAACCTTTTTCGATTAATTTCTGAGTCAATTCGATTTGTTCAACGATATGACCGGTTGCTGTGGGTTCAATATTCGGTGGAAGAAGATTAAACATTTCCAAAACCTTATGAAAATCTACCGTATATTTTTGTACAATTTCCATTGGTTCCAATTTTTCAAGACGAGTTTGCTTAACGAAACGATCGTTGTTTACATCTCCATCGTCGGTAAGGTGCCCCGCATCGGTGATATTTCGTACATATCGTACTTTATAGCCTAAGTGCATTAAGCTTCTGTAAATAAAATCGAAAGAAAGGAAAGTTCGTACATTTCCCAAATGTACATTGCTGTAAACCGTAGGTCCGCAAACGTACATCCCTACATTTCCTTCTAAAATTGGATTGAATATTTCTTTTTCCGCTGTAAGCGAATTGTATATTTTTAGTTGCATCGTTTTTGTTTTTTGATGTAATGATTTAATTTAGTCTTAAAGTTTTTAAATTAATTAAAAGATCCGAATCTTTCAACAGCAAAATCAGCAACAACAAATAATTGTCATTACAAAAATATTATCTGAAACTTTTTTAAATTTTATCATTACTAAATAGCTTTTAAATGATGTTGTAAATGATCAATATAATCTTTGACAATAAATTCTAAGGTAAAAATCTGAGGTTCAACTTTTGTCATATCACAGGTTCTCTGTAAAGCTTCATCAGGAATATTTTCGACTGTATGTACAATTTGAAAATTCAGAAATTTCCATAAATTGATAATATCTAAAGTCGGAACATCCTTATAATTCTGAGCTTTCACCCAAAAATTTTGGTCATAAACAATATTGTCGTTTTCTTTATACTGAGTGATTACAAATCTTCTGATATTCGATAAAGCACTATCACAAAGATGACCCAAAATTTCTTTTTTTGACCATTTTTCAGGTGAAATTTTATGCGACCATTATTCTTCAGAAATGTTTCCAAATCTATGAAGTTCTTCGTCTATTATATTTTTAAGTATTTGATAATACATTTACAATAAACTAATAATCAAGTTTAGCATGACTTCCTACATAATGCAGAAACTCTTGCCTCGTAATAGGATTGGTTCTGAAGATTCCGCTTAATTCAGCTGTGATGGTTGAACTTGCGGTGTCTTTTATTCCTCTGCAATTTACGCAAAGATGTTTTGCATCAATAATGCAGGCAACATTTTGAGTTCCTAGGGCATCTTTTAAAGCATCAACAATCTGCATCGTCAATCTCTCCTGAACCTGTGGTCTTTTTGCATAATAATCTACAATTCTGTTGATCTTAGAAAGTCCGATCACGTCACCACTTGAAATATAAGCAACATGAGCTCTTCCGATGATTGGCAAAAAGTGGTGTTCACAAAATGAATATACCGTAATATCCTTTTCCACCAACATCTGACGGTACTTATATTTGTTTGAAAATGTAGAAATTCCTGGTTTATTCTCAGGAAGAAGTCCTCCAAAAATTTCATTTACATACATTTTAGCAACACGTTTCGGAGAATCTTTCAAAGAATCGTCGGTCATATCAAGACCCAAAGTTTCCATGATTTCTCCAAAAAGCTGGGTAATTTTTTCTATTTTTTCCTGTGGCGATTTCTCAAAAGCATCTTCACGGATGGGCGTATGCTCTTTCCCTGTGAAAATATCATCATCGTTATCGGTAAAATCAACCATTTTATTTATTTTGCAACAAAAATACGGATAAAATTAATTCTATATTTTAATTTAGCTCAAATTTGAATTACCTTTCACATCTATTATTCTAAAATATTATGGTCACTGTAGAAGAAGTACTGAATAACGCACAAAAGAAGGAGTTTCTGGAGTTTCCTGCCAGACTTTACAAAGGCGATAAATCGTATATCCGACCATTAGATAAAGACATTGAGAGCGTTTTTGACAACAATATTAACAAATGCTTTGCAAATGGTGAAAGCAAGCGTTTTTTATTTAAAAATGAAAAAGGTGAGACTGTAGGAAAAGTTGCCGTTTTTGTAAACAAGCAATACATCGAAAAGCAACCCACAGGTGGAATTGGTTTTTTCGACTGTATCAATGATCAGGAAACAGCCAATTTTATTTTTGACCATTGTAAAAACTGGCTTCAGGAAAGAGGAATGGAAGCGATGGATGGTTCGATTAATTTCGGAGAACGTGATAAATTCTGGGGTGTTCTGATTGAAGGTTTCTCTGAACCTTTGTACGGAATGAATTACAATTATCCTTACTACAAAGAGCTTTTTGAGAATTACGGATTTGAAATTTATTTTAATCAGTTATGTTTCAGCAGAAAAGCTCACGCTCCTACTTCAAGGATTTTCAATATCATGCACGCCAAGCATTCTAAAAATGAAAATTTTTCTTCAAAACGCGTCACAAAAGCGAATATGAATAAGTTTGCCGAAGATTTCTACACCATTTACAACAAATCCTGGGAAAGCCACGGAGGTGGAAAGCAAATGTCGCTGAATGATGTAAAAAAGCTCTTCAACAATATGAAACCTGTAATGAATGAACATATTGCATGGTTTGCTTACGAAAGTGGGAATCCGGTTGCGATGTGGATTAATATTCCTGATTTGAATCAATGGTTTAAATATTTAGATGGAAAATTTGGATTTTGGGACAAACTGAAATTTCTATATTATAAAACTTTCAAGCACAATTCTAAATTTGTTGGTTTAATTTTTGGAGTTCTTCCGGAATGGCAAAACAAAGGCGTAGAAGGTTACCTCATCGTGGAAGCGGCCAACCACTTCCGAGTGGCAACTAATTTTGAAGATTTTGAAATGCAGTGGATTGGTGATTTCAACCCAAAAATGCTGGGTCTTGCGAAACATCTGGAAACTGAAGTGACAAGAAAACTGGCGACTTTTAGGTATTTATTTGATAGAACCAAAGAGTTTGAGAAGCACCCAACGGTTTAAATTATAAAAACATAATTATGGATTCATTAGTTTTTTTCTTTATTGTATTTCTTTTTTTCATCTTATCTATTCCTGCAATTATTTTTCTGATTGCTTATTTAGCTGCCCAAAGCAGAAAGAAGAAACAAAAAATTCTTTTAGAACAAATTGGAACACCCGAATATTATGCTTTTGTACGTTACAATATGGGAAATACTCAAAATGAGTTCTTTAAACTGAAAGCATTTCAGGGAAGCGGAATTATTTATGTAGAAGAGCGAAAGATTATTTTCAGAGACACTTTAAATCAAAACCCGCACATCTTTAATTTAGATGAATGCTCGATTAAATGGGAAGATATCAATCTCGTAAATGGTCTTTTGAAATGGTTTTCAGTAAGCGACGACACCAAAAAATACTTTTTCAACATAGACAGCGGAATGTTTATTTTTAATACCAACTCTTCAAAACCTACTACAAAAAGTGTTTTTGATCAACTTTTAAAATATCAAAACGAAATATAAACAATAAGGCTTTAGAAAAATTTCTAAAGCCTTATCTCTTCACTTGTACTAACTATTTAAAACAGCTCTCCAGCCACTTTTTTAATATTATCACTTTTACCCATCGAGTAAAAATGCAGTACGGGAACTCCAAAATCAAGCAGTTCTTTGCATTGGCTGATCGCCCATTCTACACCAATTTGTTTTACGGCTTCATTATTTTTTGCGCTTTCTACGGCATTGATTAAATCTTCAGGTAAATCTATTTTGAAAACTTGTGGCAACAGTTTCAAATGTTTTTTTGTTGCAATCGGTTTAATTCCTGGAATAATTGGAACTGTAATGCCCATTTCACGGGCTTTAGTTACAAACTCGATATACTTTTTGTTATCAAAAAACATTTGGGTGACGATGTAATCTGCACCGGCATCTACTTTTTGTTTCAGCCATTTCAGATCGTAATTCATTGACGGCGCTTCCATGTGTTTTTCAGGATAACCGGCAACTCCGATGCAGAATTTGTTGTGATCATCACAAATTTGCTCATCATGAAGATATTTCCCTCTTCCCAAATTATTGATCTGGTTTACTAACTCCATTGCGCTTGCATGACCTCCAGGAGTGGCTTCAAAATATTGGTGACCTTTCATTGCATCCCCACGAAGCGCCATGATATTATCGATTCCCAAGTACATACAGTCTACCAAAAGATATTCTGTTTCTTCTTTCGTAAAACCACCACAAAGCAAGTGTGGAACGGTATCAACATTATATTTATGCTGAATAGCCGCACAAATCCCCAAAGTTCCAGGACGCATTCTTGTAATTCGGCGTTCCATCAAGCCGTTTCCTTTGTCGATATAAATATATTCTTCTCGTGAAGTCGTTACATCGATAAATGGAGGCTTAAATTCCATCAAAGGGTCTATATTTTTATATAAATCTTCAATCCCAATTCCCTTTTGAGGCGGAACTACTTCAAGGGAGAAAAGAGTTTTGCCATTGGCGTTTTTTATATGATCTGTGATTTTCATTTAATTATATTCTAGTTAAATTTCTATTATTTCATTATACTGCACAATTGCATCTATTAAAAGAGATTTTAGATCAGCATTAACAAAATCACCAGTAAACTCAAATCTTCCATGCTTATAATTTATGCTAAACTTGTATGGGGTAACAAGGAGACTATTGTTGCTATCCTCATTTTTTTCCTTTTTGAAATCTATAAATAGGTATAGTTCTCCAACTACATTCTGGTATTTTGACAATTGATTAAATTCAACGTTTTGCACATATTTTATAAAATTATTCGAATCACCAAAATATCGAATTATAGTCTTGAGTAGTATATATGTGCTTTTAAAAAGAGAGAATGTATTTATATATTTATGCTTGAATAATACATCGTAATTTTGAGAATTACTAAAATTATAAAAATTTGTCACACCTTTTCTTGAGAAATCGTCATTAAACAACTGTCTTGCAGAAATATAATTTTTTGAAATAGCATCTGACAGTATGTAGCCTAAAAAATCAATATTGCCATTTCTATAAGCATCTTCTTTAAAATTTTCATTAAACCACTTTGCATAATCTTTATTCGAATATTCAAAAACTTCTAAAGAATAAAATTTATTTATGTATCCAAAAAAATCAACATGCTCTCCGTAAAAATGATGATAAATATGTTTAATATTATTTATATCACAAACTAAAATGACCTTCTCAAATCCAAATTTATTTTCACCCAATTTATCGTGTGCAGAGAAGATGTTTAAGATTCTAAAGATGTGCTCAGGATCAATTCTATCTAAATCATCAATAACCAAAACAGGTTTCTTTTCAGTTCTCGTTTCAATATCTTTTATTAATTTATAAATGAGCTGAGAAACTGCATTATTTTCATAAAGAGAACCAATTTTTAATTCTTCTTTATCAAAAAAATTTTTAATAATTTTTAAATCTGGATCTGATTCTATTTCTTTTTTGAAATTATCAAAATCACCTTTGTTAATTTCAGAAATTTTTGAAAGTAATTTCCCTACATTTTTGATTATTGAATAAGATTTAGGTAATTGTTCTTCAATAACCGTTTCTCCTAATAAATCTATATTTGAAATAAAATCATTCAAAAATTTATTTGAAAAATATTGATAAACTAAATTTCCTGTTGGAAAATCAAAATCTTCAAAGTCAATAATGTTTTTTTCTAGAATCTGAAATAATATATCAAACTTTATCAATTCAAAAATATCTTGATTATTTGAAACTGAATAATTTACTGGATTTATAAAAATTGGAAAATACTCTTTTTCATATTTTTCGTCACTAAAAAATTCATTCAAAAAATAAGATTTTCCAATTCCAAATTTCCCAGAGAAAACAATCCTATTGTTATTCTCAATATTTAAATGTTTTTCAAATTTTTGAAAAACATTTTCTATTAATTCTCTTCCCATAATTTAAAATCCATCTGCTAAATTAGGGTTCAGCCATTTTCTAGCTTCCTGTAAAGAAATTCCTTTTCTTTGGGAATATTCTTTCAATTGGTCTTCTGAAATTTTTCCTAAGCCGAAATATTTTGCATGCGGACTTCCAAAATAATATCCAGAAACAGCAGCTGTCGGGAACATCGCTAAACTTTCAGTAAGATAAACTCCGATGTTTTCTTCCACTTTCAACAAATCCCAAATGGCATGTTTTTCCAAATGATCCGGACAAGCCGGATATCCCGGAGCCGGACGAATTCCCTTGTATTTTTCAGCAATTAAATCTTCGTTGCTTAAATTTTCCTGATTGGCGTAGCCCCAATATTCTGTTCGAACTTTTTTATGCAAAAATTCGGCGTAAGCTTCAGCAAAACGGTCGGCAATTGCTTTTACCATGATGGCATTATAATCATCGTTGTCTTTTTCATATTGATCAGATAATTCATCAGTTCCGAAACCTGTGCAGACGCAGAAAGCGCCCATGTAATCGGTTTTCCCTGTACTTTTTGGCGCTATAAAGTCGCTTAATGCGATATAATCTTTGCCTTTTGATTTCTGAACCTGTTGCCTTAAAGTTAAAAATTTCACTTTCTCCTGATCATTTTCATCATAGATTAAAATATCATCAGTTTCGTTTGAATTGGCTTTAAAAATTCCAAAAATTGCTTTTGCTACTAAAAGCTTTTCGTCAACAATCTTCCTTAAAATTTTCTGCCCGTCTGCAAACAGTTCTTTTGCCTGCTCGCCAACAACCTCATCATCAAAAATATTCGGATATTTCCCATGGAGATCCCAGCTTCTGAAAAACGGCGACCAGTCGATAAAAGGAATCAGTTCTTCCAGATCCTGATTTTCAAAAACCTGAATTCCTAAATTATTTGGCGTGAAAATTTCTTCTTTCTCCCAATCGATTTTAAGCTTATCTTTTCGGGCATCTTCGATCGAAACGTAGTTTTTATCAACCTGCCTGTTCAGGAATTTTTCTCTAAAATCTGAATAGTCATTTTTTAAATCATCAACATATTCCTTATTTCGGTCTCCAAGCAATGAACTTACCACGTTGACCGCTCTGGAAGCATCATTGACGTGAACGACAGCATTTTTATATTTTAAATCAATCTTTACGGCAGTATGCGCTTTCGAAGTCGTTGCACCACCGATCAATAAGGGGAAATTTAAATTCTGTCTTTCCAATTCTGAAGCGATGTAGACCATTTCATCTAGACTTGGGGTAATCAATCCGCTCAAACCAATAACATCCACGTTGTGATCAATGGCTGCCTGAATAATTTTCTCTGCAGGAACCATCACGCCCAAATCGACAATATCGTAGTTATTACAACCCAATACTACGCTCACAATATTTTTTCCAATATCATGAACATCGCCTTTTACGGTTGCCATCAAAATTTTTCCGTTGGGTTTCTGAGCTACGTCTTTTTCAGCTTCAATAAATGGCTGTAAATAAGCAACCGCTTTTTTCATCACACGGGCAGATTTCACTACCTGCGGAAGGAACATTTTTCCTGCACCAAATAAATCTCCGACAACACCCATTCCGGTCATCAGATTGACTTCGATGACGTGAAGAGGACGGTCAGCAAGCAATCTGGCTTCTTCTACATCTTCTTCAATAAAACGGTCGATACCTTTAACTAAAGAATGTGTGATTCTTTCCTGCAGCGGATATGTACGCCATTCCAGCTCCTCAACTTTTTCTTTTTTAACCGATTTATTTCGTTCAGAATAATCTAAGAGCCGTTCGGTTGCATCTTCTCTTTTGTCGAGAATTACATCTTCTACAAGCTCTAAAAGTTCTTTATTGATCTGATCATAAACCTCAAGCATTGCCGGATTTACAATTCCGATATTCATTCCAGCCTGAATTGCGTGATAAAGAAAAACTGAGTGCATCGCCTCACGTACGGTATCATTTCCACGGAAAGAGAACGAAACATTGGAAACCCCACCGCTCACCGAAGCATGCGGAAGATTTTGTCTTACCCAACGTGTAGCTTCAATGAAATCGATTGCGTTGCGACGGTGTTCGTCCATTCCGGTTGCAACGGGAAATATATTTAAATCGAAAATAATATCTTCAGCAGGAAATTTAACCTCATCCACCAAAATATCGTAAGAACGTTTGGTAATTTCCAATCTTCTTTCATAATTATCGGCTTGCCCGACCTCATCGAAGGCCATAACGATAACCGCCGCTCCGTATCTTTTGATGGCTTTGGCGTGTTTTACGAATTCTTCTTTTCCTTCTTTTAAACTGATGGAATTCACCACACATTTCCCCTGAACAACTTGCAAACCAGCTTCCAAAATTTCCCATTTGGAAGAATCGACCATGATTGGGATTTTGGAAATATCCGGTTCGGAACCGATAAGATTCAGGAATTTGATCATGGAAGCTTTCCCATCAATCAGACCGTCATCAAAATTCACATCAAGAATTTGCGCACCTCCATCAACCTGATCTCTTGCAATATCTAAAGCTTCAGAAAATTTCTCTTCTTTAATTAACCTTAAAAACTTTTTGGATCCGGCAACATTGGTTCTTTCACCAACATTGATGAAATTACTTTCCGGCGTTATAATCAAAGGCTCGAGGCCTGATAATTTTAAATATTTCATAGTTTAATTTAGCAATGCATCAATGTAACAGTTTACCAATTAGGCTTTTTATTCACTTAGAATAACAATAATTGTCACATGGATAAAATTGTTATGCTGTTACATTAAATTTTCTCGGCTCATATTTTTCTACCAAATCGGCAATTGCTTTGATGTGTTCCGGAGTCGTTCCGCAACATCCACCGATGATATTGATCAATCCTTTTTCCACATATTCTTTAATCTGACTTGCCATTTGCTCCGGCGACTCGTCGTATTGTCCGAATGCATTGGGTAATCCCGCATTTGGATATGCAGAAACACAAAATTCGGAGTTGTGAGCCAGTGTTTCTAAGTACGGCGTTAACTGATTGGCTCCCAAAGCGCAGTTGAATCCTACACTTAATAAATTTAAATGGGAAACTGAAATTAAAAATGCTTCTGCCGTTTGTCCGCTCAAGGTTCTTCCTGAAGCATCGGTAATCGTTCCGGAAACCATGATTGGGATTTCAATTCCTCTTTCTTCCTGAATTTCATCGATGGCAAACAAGGCCGCTTTTGCATTCAGCGTGTCAAAAATTGTTTCGACTAAAAGAATATCTGAACCACCATCCAACAAAGCCTCTGACTGTTGTTTGTAAGCCAATCTCAACTCTTCAAAAGTAATTGCGCGGTAGCCGGGATCATTAACATCCGGACTTAAACTTGCCGTTCTGTTGGTTGGTCCAATTGATCCTGCAACAAATCTCGGCTTGTCAGGATTTTTAGCGGTGAACTCATCACAAACTTTTCTGGCAATCTTTGCGGATTCATAGTTCAGTTCGTACACCAAACCTTCCATGTGATAGTCTGCCATTGCGATAGTTGTTCCCGAAAACGTATTGGTTTCCAGAATATCAGCTCCAGCTTCAAGGTATTTTCTGTGAACTTCCTCAATCGCTTCCGGTTGTGTCAACGAAAGAAGGTCATTATTTCCCTGCACCGGATGTTCCCAGTCTTTGAAACGCTCTCCACGGTAATCTTCTTCCTGAAATTTATATCGCTGAAGCATCGTTCCCATTGCTCCATCGAGAATGAGAATGCGTTCTTGCAATACTTTATATAATTGTTTTGAATTTTTCATTTTTATTATGACATATTTTATTGGTAACATTCCCAAGTTTCCGAAGCCCAAAAACGTTCTTTTATCGTTGAACCGAAGAACAAATCTTCAACATAGCCCCGATGGAAGCGGCATCCTTTTTTGTTTTCTCAAAACAAAAAAGATATAGCGGACAGCGGGTGAGACTTTTGTTTTGAAGACTACTTGTCTTGCTCCTAATTTTATTTATTCTTCAGCCAACGCTTGTTTTAAATCTTTTATAATATCATCCACATTTTCTAAACCTACCGAACAACGAACCAATCCTGCAGTAATCCCCACTTCATTTCTTTCTTCATCGGAAAGTTTGGAGTGCGTTGTAGATGCGGGATGTGTCACAATTGTTCTCGTATCACCAAGATTGGCAGACAGCGAGCACATTTTTATTTTATCTAAAAAGTTTCTTCCGCCTTCAATTCCGCCTTTAATTTCAAAAGCGACAACATTTCCGCCTAGCTTCATTTGTTTTTTGGCAATCTCATAACTCGGATGTGACTTTAGAAACGGATATTTTACCAATTCAACATTCGGATGATTTTCTAAAAATTCGGCGACCTTCAAAGCGTTTTCGCAATGTCTTTCTACACGGATTGCTAAAGTTTCCAAGCTTTTTGATAAAACCCAAGCGTTGAATGGTGACATTGCAGGACCTGTATTTCTTGCGAAAAGATAAATTTCTCTGATAAGATCTTCTTTTCCGACCGCTACTCCACCCAAAACTCTACCTTGTCCGTCAATCAGTTTCGTTGCAGAATGCACCACAATATCTGCTCCATACTTGATTGGTTGCTGAAGGTAAGGTGTTGCAAAACAGTTATCGACAATAAAAATCAGATTGTGTTTTTTGGCAATCTGACCAAAAAATTCTAAGTCTAAAATTTCAATTGCCGGATTAGTCGGCGTTTCCAGATACAGGATTTTTGTATTGGGTTTGATGTATTTTTCTACATTTTCAGAATCCTCAGCTTTGAAATATGTGGTTTCGATATTCCATTTTGGAAAATATTTTGTGAACAAAGTGTGCGTAGATCCGAAAACTGACTGACAGCTTACAATATGATCTCCTGCATTGAGCAATGTTGCAAATGTGGAATAAATTGCAGCCATTCCCGTTGCGAAAGCATAACCTGCTTCTGCACCTTCCATTTTGACGATCTTATCTGTAAATTCTGTAACGTTCGGATTTGAAAATCGGCTGTATAGATTTTTTGATTTTTCTTCGGCAAAACTCGCTCTCATATCTTCTGCATCTTCAAAAACAAAGCTTGAAGTAAGATACAAAGGCGTAGAGTGTTCATCAAATTGAGATCTCTCCGTTTGGGTTCTTATCGCAAGGGTTTCGAAATTTTCGTTTTCCATTTTTATCTAATTTTAATTGATAGGATTACATCCTATACTATATTAAATCGTCCCTTTGGGACTTTCTTACATTTATACTTTTTACTTTTACAAAAATTATTTTGTTTCGCTCAATCTTAAAATATCACCAAACACACCACGTGCAGTTACTTTCGCTCCCGCTCCTGCTCCCATGATGACAATTGGGTTTTCACCGTAACTTTCGGTGTAGATTTCGAAAATTGAATCTGAACCTTTCAATTGTCCTAAAGCGGAAGTTGCAGGAACGGAAATTAGTTTCACATCTAGCTCTCCTTTTTCTTTCTGCAAATCACCATGCAAATCACCAACGTATCTTAAAACGTGATTCGGCTCCTGATTTTTCTTGATTTTGTCGTATTCGTCATCCAGTTCTTCCAGTCTTGAAAGAAATTCCTGTTTTGAAACTGAAAGCAAAGCTTCAGGGACTAAATTCTGAATATTGATATCCGTAAATTCATTAATTAAATCTAATTCTCTTGCCAAAATCAACAGCTTTCTTGCAACATCATTTCCTGACAAATCTTCTCTTGGATCTGGTTCGGTAAAACCTTTTTCTAAAGCTTCATTAACGATCGTTGAAAATTTATCATCTCTTAAAGAAAAATTATTAAACACATAACTCAATGTTCCTGAGAAAACACCTTTAATTCTTGTGATATTTTCACCGGAAAGGTGTAAAAGTTTTATTGTATCAATCAATGGTAAACCTGCTCCAACATTGGTTTCGTAAAGATATTTTTTGTTATTTTTATTCAACGTATATCTTAGTTTACGATATTCTTCAATCGGAAGTGTGTTGAAAATTTTATTTGACGAAACCAAATCAAACCCATTCTCGGCCAAAGTCTGATAGTTTTTCACAAAGTCAACGCTTGCTGTATTATCAACAACAATCAGGTTTTCAAGCTGATTTTCTTTCGAGAAATTAATTAACTCGTCAACATTTGAAGATTTTTCAGCTGCAAAAACCTCATCACCCCACGTGTTATCAAATCCTTTTTTGTTGAAGGCAATTTTTCTGGAGTTGGCAACCGCAACCACTTTAAGATGAATATTTTTTCTTCTTTTAATTTCTTCTGAAGAATGTAAAACTTGCTCAATCAAAGTTTTCCCAACATTACCGTGTCCGATAATTGCTAAATGAACCGTTTTTGGTTTTTTGAAAATTTCCGATTCAATGATATTTTTACTTTTCTCATCCTGTGAAGACGTCACCACAATATTGATGCGCTTCTCGCTTGAGTTTTGATTTAAAAGCAATGGGAAAACATTGTTTCTTGCGAGCTCGGAAAGTATTTTATTTAAATCATCTGCCACAAAACCAATGACAGAAACATTATTGATGCTGTAAATCTGAGAAACTTTGCCTGATTTTCTTTCAGCAGCAAATTCTTCGATCAGACAATTGACTGCCTTCTCAGAATCATCTTCATGTACAAGAATCGAAAGTCCGTTCTCAACGGCTTGCTGAGAAATTACTCCTACACTGATTCGCGCCAAAGTAAGCGCTTTAAAAACCCTGCCGTCAATCCCGATTTCACCTAAGAAATCTGCTCCTTCAAATTTAATGATTGATCTGTTTTTAAAAAATTTTATTTCGTTTGCATTAGTCTTATTCATCTCTACTTATTTATTTGTTTTTGCGTGATGGAATTCCGCGGAGCTCCATTTTTACAAAATATTTTTTATGATAAAATTTAATTGTTCGTATTCTATTAAAAAGGCGTCGTGCCCATGAATTGATTTGATCTCGTGATAGAAAACATCATTTTTTTCAGTTTTCAGCTTATTAAAACCCATTCGGATTTCAGAAGCCGGGAAAAATAAGTCGGTATCTACAGAGATCATGTGCATTCGTGCTTTGATTTTACCTAAATCTTTGTCGTTTGCATTAATGTTCATTAATAAATGATTCATCAGTTGATAAGATTTTAAACTAAATCTTTCGGCAAGAGATTTCCCGTGATAATTCAACCAATCTTCAGATTCTAACCGCTGTTTTTCCTCATTGAATTTATTTTGGAATCTATCGTTTAAAGATTGAGGTGTTCTGTAGCACAGCATCGCATGAATTCTGGCTTTCTGAAGTGGCTCATCATTTCCATTTAATAAAAATTGCTGAACGAGACATTGAGCATGCAACCAATCATGAGTTTTGGAATCGCAGGCAATTGGGATAAAAAGCTCTGCTAAATCTGTATTTTTAACAAGCATTTCCCAACCAATTCCGCCTCCGAGCGAGCCTCCGATAATGGCGTATACGTTTTTAATATTTAAAGTTTCAAGACCTTTCAGAAATATATTAGAAATGTCTGAAGAGGTGAAATCTGAATATTCATCAATAAAAAAATCATCATATCCGCTTCCGGGAATGTTGAAACAGAGAACTGTATATTTATTTGTATCAATAACCTGATTTTCACCAATTAATTGTTTCCACCAACCTTTTTCTCCGGAAACATTTGAATTTCCGGTTAAAGCATGATTGACCAAAATAATGGGTGCAGAAAACAAGTCTTTCCCAAAAAGCTGATAGCTTAATGAGATATGATATTCCTTTTGGGAATCGGTTGTGTACAAAAAATTAATATGTTGCAGTTCTGTTTTCAATTTTATATTATTAAAATAAATTTGAAAATGCCATGAGAAATGGCTGAAAAGAACTTCAGTAAGTTATCTGTCCAAAATAAAATTTTATTTGGTAGAACGTAGCACCTTCTTCGCTTGCGCAAAGGGTTGCTAAGGTTTCACAGGGTCTATCCCTCAACCTTTCTTGATAACATTTTCAATATGTAAATGAACGAATGGTGCAAAGATAATACATTTCTTTTAAAAAAAATAAATAAATTTTATTTATCGTTAAAAATCCCTTCATTAAAAGCATTTCTGAAGGATGTTAAGAATTATTAAGCTTAAAAAAATTGGTTTTTTTTGTCAAAAAATCTACCTTAGCAATGAAAAATGATGTTATATGAGTGTTGAAAAGCAAAGACTAAAGGATAAAAATTGGTTGAACTGGGGACCTTACGTGAGCAACAGACAGTGGGGAAATGTACGTGAAGACTACAGCCCAAACGGTGATGCGTGGCGCTTTGCCAATCACAACAATGCCGAAAGCTATGCTTATCGCTGGGGCGAAGAAGGTATTGCCGGAATCTCAGATACCAAACAACTTTTTTGTTTTGCGCTCTCATTTTGGAATAGAAATGACGAAAGAATAAAAGAACGATTTTTCGGATTGAGCAATCCTCAGGGAAATCATGGAGAAGACATTAAAGAAATTTTCTACTATTTAGATAATACACCCACTCATAGCTATATGAAAATGGTGTACAAATATCCCATCAATAAGTTCCCTTATGAAGATTTAGTTGCCGAAAACGGAAGACGAAGCAAGAAAGAACCTGAGTATGAAATCATAGACACCGGAATCTTCGATAAGGATGAATACTTTGATATTTTTATTGAATATTGTAAAGGAAATATTGACGACATTCTGGTACGAGTTACGGTTTGTAACCGAAGCAATCAAGATGCACCGATTGTCGTTTTACCTACCGCATGGTACAGAAATAACTGGAAATGGGGTTATAATGAATATCAAGGACAGCTGGAAGATTCTCATGAAGGATGTATCAGCATCAATCACGACAGCATTACTTTAAAAAAGTTTTATTCTAAAAACAGAAATGCCCAGCGCGTATTTTGTGATAATGAAACTAATAATTCGAAACTTTACGGAAGTCCTGAAGTTGAGAATACCTATTACAAAGACGGAATCAACGATTTTATAATTCATCAAAAAAACACAATTAATCCTGAGAAAAAGGGTTCCAAAGCATCATTTATTGTTGAAGCAGAAATAAAAGCCGGTCAATCTGAAGTTTTTGAATTGCGGTTATGTTCAAATGATTTAGATAATCCGTTTTATGATTTTGAAAGCATTTTTAATGCAAGACTTTCTGAAGCGAATGAATTTTACGAAGAAATTCAGCAGGATGTTCCGAACGAAGATGAAAGAAATGTACAACGACAAGCCTTTGCAGGACTTCTTTGGAATAAACAATTTTACCATTATAATGTAGGAAAATGGCTGAGGGGTGACCCCAATCATGAAGCTCCGAGAGATTTTAATAATTATGTGAGAAATACCGAGTGGGAACATCTTCACAATAAAGATATCATCTCAATGCCCGACAAATGGGAATATCCTTGGTATGCGACTTGGGATTTAGCGTTCCACTGTGTTCCTTATGCAATTATTGATGGTGATTTTGCTAAAAATCAACTTCTTCTTTTGACTAAAGAATGGTACATGCATCCTAACGGACAAATGCCTGCCTATGAATGGAACTTAAGTGATGTAAATCCACCTGTTCATGCCTGGTCTTGTTTCCGGGTATTTAAAATAGATGAAAAAGCAAATGGGAAACCCGACCTTTTATTTTTAGAAAAAGTTTTTCAAAAACTACTCCTGAATTTTACTTGGTGGGTCAATCGAAAAGATAAAAACGGGAAGAATATTTTTGGCGGTGGATTCTTAGGACTAGACAACATCGGAGCTTTTGACCGTAATATGGAACTGAAAGATGGTGAACATCTTGAGCAAGCTGACGGTACGAGCTGGATGGCAATGTACGCGCTGAACATGATGCGTATCGCAATGGAACTGGCTCAATATTATCAGGTTTATGAAGATATGGCGATTAAATTCTTCGAACATTATCTGTACATTGCCGAGGCGATGGAAAATATGGGAGAAGATAAGGAAGGTCTCTGGAACGAAGAAGACGGATTCTTTTATGATGTACTTCAACTCGGAAATGGTGAAAGCGTAACGTTAAGATTGAGAAGTATTGTGGGACTAATTCCGTTGTTTGCAGTGGAAATTATTGATCATCATCTGTTAGATAAAATGCCGAATTTCCGTGAAAGAATGGATTGGGTTTTGAAAAACAAGCCGGAACTCGCCAATCTTGTTTCTCATTGGGACGAAGAAGGCAGTGGCAGAAAACATCTGATGAGTATTCTCCGTAGAACAAGACTAAAAAAGGTGTTAACCAGAATGGTTGATGAAAAAGAGTTTCTGAGCACATACGGAATCCGTGCGATGTCAAAAGTGTATGAAGAAAATCCTTTTGTATTTACTGTTCATGGCAATAAAAATGTAGTGTATTATACTCCTGCAGAAAGTGACAGCCGAATGTTTGGCGGAAACAGCAACTGGAGAGGCCCTATCTGGTTTCCTATTAATTTTTTGATTGTGGAAAGTCTTCAGCGTTTTCATTTTTATTACGGAAACAGTTTGAAAATTGAATTCCCGACCGGAAGCGGAGAACAGAAAAATCTTGATGAAGTAGCATCAAATATCAGCAACAGACTTTGCTCAATATTCTTAAAAGACGAAAGCGGGCAAAGAGCTTTCAATGGCGGAAATTATAAGTTTAATTATGATCCAAACTTTAAAGATTACATTACCTTCTTTGAATATTTTCACGGAGATAACGGTCGTGGCGTAGGTGCATCTCATCAAACAGGATGGACGGCAACTGTGGCGAAACTGATGAAACCAAGATTGGCATAATCAATTTTATGAATAAAATTTGAACCGAGATTTCTAGAATCTCGGTTTTTTTATTGCTTTTATTTTTTTTAACATCAATTAAAAGCAGCTTTTAAGATAAAAAAAAACTAAAAAAACAACTCACCAACGTAAAATATAAAACAAACAACAATAAGAGCTATTAAATATAAATTTGATATCAATTTATTAATTATAATAAATAAAACACATCTATTTCACTATATTAGCACCACAAATAACAAATAAACTAACAATGAAAACAAAGCTACTTTTTAAGAGTGCTATTGCAGCAGCATTCTTAATCTTCAATCAGGTTGACGCACAAGAATATCAGCCAATTACTATTCAAAGCGGTTTTAATGCTGATGTCATTGCAAATGGTATTGGTACTTCTGCAAGCTCCACAAATAATGATGTGGATGGTGTAAGTTTCGCTTTTATATCTACAGATTTCAAATTGACAGCTACTGGTCCGGCATTAAGTTACGGCTTGCCAGCTAACGGCATTATCAATTCAGCTGTTGGATCCACCACAGGTCTCAATTACATCTTGGCTCCTTATAGTTCTAATAATTCTTTAAGACTACAAAACACCAATGATTCCGGCACTCTTACATTTGCTACTCCTACGCCCGCATTAAGCCTTTATATGCTTGCTACAGGTGGAAGTGGTGATACAACAGTGGATGCTGTTGTCAATTTTTCAGATGGAACTAACCAGACTTTTACGTCTTTAGCTATTTCAGATTGGTACTATGGCCCAAATTACGCAATTAAGGGAATTGGCAGAGTTAATATCACCAATGATAATCTGGAAAGCGGATACGGTGATGACCCAAGATTATATCAAATTCCTCTTTCCATTGACGCGGCTAATCAGTCTAAAAACATTGTAAGTGTCACGATAACAAAAACAGGAACTGGTGGAATACCGAATATTTTTGCCTTTTCAGCAGATGTTTACACCTCATGTCCAGCACCTACCAATCTTACCTATACTTCCGCTATGCAAGGAGCAACAGTCAATTGGACTCCTCCGGCAACTGCTCCATCTTCAGGTTATGAATATTATTATAGCACAACCTCTACTCCGCCAACAGGAACAACATCTCCTACAGGATCAGTAGCAGCAGGAACAACTTCTGTAACTTTAAGCGGACTTCCGACAGGTCAGAGTTATTATTTTTGGATTCGTTCAAACTGCGGATCAGTAAAAGGATTCTGGAAAATGATCGAAATTGCTACTGGTCAAGCTTCTGCAACTTACACTGGTGGAGATATTAATACCGAATATTCTGATTTTGACCCAACAACTAGTTCTTTTTCAAGCTGCCCAGGAACTATAACTATTAATGTTCCTACAGGTTATAAAATAAGCTCTACCAATGTGTCTTACTCGATGTCTACAGTTTCAAATGGATGGATGTCTGAACAAAGAAGCTTATTAGTTTGTACAACCAATAATACTACGGAAGCCTCGGTCACTGCAGGATCTAATGGAGCTAACGGAAATACAGGAACATTTTCTTACAACAGAACCGGGCTTTCTCTCGCAAATGATCTCACGGGTAATGTAAGTTTTGAACTTAGAGCATGGAGAACTTATGGAGATACTGGGTGTTCGGCTGATTTTAATAAGGTTGATAATAACACATGGAAAGTAACAGTTACTCTACAACCAATAGCCTTAGCTACCAACGAAACTGCGCCGAAAGCAAAAGAAAGATTAGCATATCCTAATCCTTTCCAGGATATTTTAAATATCGAAAAATCAGAAAACATCAAACGCTTGACGGTTACAGATTTATCAGGAGTTACTGTAAAAACTGTTGAAAATCCTAGTTCTACTTTACGTCTTGAAGGTGTAAAATCAGGAGTTTATATTTTGAGCTACATTATGAAAGATGGCAGTCTGAAAAGCACCAAAATCATTAAAAAGTAAAAAATCAATTCTCATAAATAGAAAAAACCGGATAGCTTTATCCGGTTTTTTTTATTATAAATTTTGCTTGCTAAACTTTCTCACCATTTACATAAACTTCATAACCAATTTCTACGTTGGGCTCTAAAGTTTTTGAAACCGAGCAGTATTTTTCGAATGACAATTCTGAAGCTTTTAAAGCTTTTTTTGGATCAATATTTCCTTCTAAAAAGAATTTAACAATAATTGATTTAAACGGTTTTGCATCTTCTACAGGAATTCTTTCGCCCTCCACTTCAGCTTTGAAACCTGTAATGTCTTGCCTTTGTTTTTTCAGAATTGAAACTACATCGATTCCGCTGCATCCTGCAACTGCCATCAATACGCTTTCCATGGGTGAAACTCCTTTTGCGCCGGGTTGGGAAGTGTTGTCTAGAAGAATTGAATTTCCCTGTGAGTTGGTGCATTCAAATAAAAAATCGTCGTTTATTCGGTTGAGTGTTATTTTCATTTTTAAATTTATTTTTTTGATTCAGTTATTCCAATCATAACTCCAAAATCTCCGTCTTTTTGAATCCAATTTCCTTCAGGGTAGTAAGTTCTTGAAACAAAACCATCCAAATACAAAGCTTTTGTACATCCTAGTTCTTTAAATATAGAAGCAAAATTATAAAAATTAACTTCATTCTTCGACATAACAAAAACTACATTTCCATTTTTTAAAATCCCTACTCCATTCCTGATATTAAGATTTTTGGAATCTTTCTCAAATATTGGATTTATTTCGTCATTAATTAACAACATCGGGCCAGATTGAGTTGCATACTTGATGCTTGAATCGTGCTTGAATTTTTTTGTTTCAATTAATTCAGCATCATTATTTTTTGTTAGATAAAAGATTCCATTGGGATTGAGGTAAAAGTTTCCTTCGCCAGATAATGTATCTATTTTGTTTAATATTTTAAAATCTTCTATGTAAAGGCCTTTGGGGAAATTATTTTTTGTGAACATTCCACCATTCATTGCAAACTTTAAATACTTATCTTCCCGTTCAACTTTCTTCTTGAGATTGTCGACACTTCTTAAAATTCGTCCGTCATCGTCTTTCCAATAGAAAGAAATATTTTCAACTTTTGGATTTGTTTTAAAAATTACAAAATCATCCTCATTATTCAATTTTTCATTACAAGAAAAAATGAAGTAAAAACATAGAATGAATATTGGGGTTTTCACTTTAGACATTTAAGTTTACAAAATCCCTCTCGCTTTTATCTCAAGATATTTATTAATCACCTCCACATTCAGATTTTCCGGAAGCGTGTAAACAGAGTAAATTCCGTACTTTCTTAACTCCTGAATGATAAGTTTTTTTTCAAATTCAAATTTTTCAGCAATTACTTCATCATAAATTTCCTGCATACTTTCAGGATTTTTGTGAAGTAAAGTCTGCAATTCAGAATTTTTAAAGAAAACAACGACAAGCAAATGATTTTTGGCAATTCCACGGAGGTATTTCATCTGACGGTTTAAAGCGTCTAATGTTTCAAAATTCGTAAACAATAAAACCAAACTTCTTTGGTTCACAGAATATTTTACATCCTGATACAACCTGTTGAAATCACTTTCAAAAAAATCTGTTTTAATATTATACAATGCTTCTGAAATTCTTCTCAACTGACCGGATTTATTATCGGCAGACACTTTATTTTCTGTTTTTTTGGAGAAAGTCATCATTCCGGCTCGGTCGCCTTTTTTAAGAATAATGTGCGATAACGCCATACTCGCATTAATGGAGTAATCAAGTAGACTTAAACCTTTGAAAGGCATTTTCATTGTTCTGCCCTTATCAATCAGCATAAAAATACGTTGCGATTTTTCATCCTGAAACTGATTCACCATCAGACGATTGGTTTTGGAAGTCGCTTTCCAGTTGATTGTTCTGATATCGTCTCCGGGAACATATTCTTTGATCTGCTCAAACTCCATCGTGTGACCGAGCTTTCTGATTCTTTTTATTCCTCCAAGCAAAAATTCATTTTGCAAAGCCATCAGTTCATATTTTCTGAGATGAACAAATGACGGATACGCTGGCAACATCGCATCTTTCTGAAATGTAAACCTTTTTGATACAAAACCCAAAGGTGACGACGCAAAAATATTTAAAGCTCCGAAGCTGTATTCTCCTCTTTCCTTAGGCTCAAGAATATATTGAAATAAAGTATTTTTACCTGACTCAATCTGTTTTTCAATTAAAAAATCTCTCTTCTGAAACTGAAATGGTATTTCATCAATAACTTTTGTACTGATTTTAAAACTATAATTATTTTTAATATCAACTTTTACCGGATTTTCATCGCCGTTAGATAGCTTTTCGGGTAAAATTCTCTGAGCTAAAACACCCTCTTTTTCTCTGAACAAAAGTAAATAATCAACCATTGCTGCTAAAAAAACCAACAACAAAACGACATGACCAGCAATCATCAAAAACGGAAAGAAAAACGCAAAAACATACAGAATCCCCACTCCGATGAGTGCGAAAAAAAAGCGGTTATTGATGAATAGGTTTTTCATTTTTTATTCAGTTAAAAAGTTTTCAGACAATCAAATCTAAATTCTTTTTGATTCTTATCTTGGGATTTCTATTCCTTCTAAAATTTGTCGAATGATTTCATCGGCCGTCAATCCTTCCATTTCTCTTTCAGGCGACACAATCACTCTGTGTCTTAACACTGCATAACTTGCCTCCTTAATATCTTCTGGAGTTACAAAATCTCTTCCTCTCAACGCAGCAAAAGCTTTTGAAGCTGTCAGCAAGGCCAAACTCGCCCTTGGCGAAGCACCTAAATATAAAAACTGATTTTCTCTTGTATTGATGATGATTTTAGCAATGTATTCTATCAGTTGAGATTCAACGATGATTTCTTTTACTAATTTCTGGTAATTGCCTAATTGTTGCGCACTAATCACAGGCTTTACAACATCTGTTTTGTCCTCTTGTCTGCTCTCGTGCTGATTCTTGATAATAGCAATTTCCTGCTCAAGATTCGGATATCCAACATTTATTTTAAATAAAAATCTATCCAGCTGTGCTTCAGGAAGCCTGTACGTTCCTTCATGTTCAATAGGGTTTTGTGTTGCAACCACTAAAAATGGAGCTTCCATTTCGTACTGCGTTCCGTCCATTGTGATTTGTCTTTCTTCCATCACTTCAAACAAGGCAGATTGGGTTTTGGCAGGCGAACGGTTAATCTCATCAATCAAAACAAAATGCGAAAATATCGGACCTTTTTTAAATTCAAATTCAGAATTTTTCATGCTGAAAACTGATGTTCCCAAAATATCAGAAGGCATCAAATCTGGCGTAAACTGTATTCTACTGAAATCTACGTCAATCGTTTTCGCCAAAAGTTTTGCCGTAATGGTTTTTGCTACTCCCGGAACACCTTCAATCAAAACGTGACCGTTTGATAGCAAAGCCGCCAATAGATGCTCAATCATATCATGTTGACCGACGATTACTTTACCGATTTCAGATTTTACTTTTTCTAAACTTTCACGCAGTTCCATCATATCAATTCGTGAATGAAAATCATTTTCTTTCTCTAAAATGATCGGAATAGGTGGTGGTGTATTTTGGTTTTCTTGATTTTCCATATTTTGTTCTATTATTTAAGCTCCGTAGGAGCGAAATGTTTGTAGTTTTCAGTTGATAAAATTGGGCGGAGCTCCGTAGGAGCGACACTTTTAACCGTCATAAAATTCAAACACATATTTTTCCTCGTATTGTATTTCAAATTTATTTAAAAGTTCAAAATACTCTTCTCTAAAACTTTTCTTTTTATGATGTTCTTCCTGATTAAGTATATAATTAACCACTTTATCAATCTGACTTTTAGAATAAGAAAATGCACCATAACCTTCCTGCCAATTAAATTTTCCAGCCAGCCATTTTCGTTCATTAATAAATCTGGAAGAATTTGCTTTAATGTCTCGCACAAAATCTGAAATTTTGAGATTCAAGCTATTAAAGCCTACAAGAATATGAACATGGTCTGGATTTGCATAAATAGCCAAGAGTTTTTGATTACTATTTTCAATAATTCCAGAAATATATCTTTGTAAAACCTCTCTGTTTGAAGAAGTAATTAGATTTTGCCTTCCCTGTACAGCGAAGATAAATTGAATATAAATCTGAATATAAGTATTTGCCATTTTTGTATCACTCCTACGGGGTTCAATTTAAAATTATCTGTTTGATCTACAAACATTCCGCTCCTACGGAGCTTCCTTTTAAAATTCACATTAAAATTTTATCTAGTATTTCATTTAGCGAATTTTTCGATCCATCCGTCTCATCACCAAAATTCCGCTCCTACGGAGCTCGCCATTTTTAGATTACTTTAAAATATCATCTAAAATCTTATTCATTCTTGCCAGATCTTCCTTCATCACGCTTGCGTAAGGATCTTGGGCTTTCTTTATTAAAACAACAGCTTCAATGATTGTCTCAATACTTTTTCCGGTTTTTAACTGAAGTTTTTTTGCAAATTCTTCGTCTAAATTTTGAGTATCAATTAATAAATCAATTCTCACTCTGTTGAGAAAATACTGTGCTTTTTTCGCCATCATATCGTGGAAATCGCCTTCCTGAAGATAGAGATTTCCAATACTCTTAACAAAATCAACGGATGTATTTTTTAATGGTTCAAGAATCGGAACGATGCGCTGCTTTCTTTTTGCATTAAAAAAAATAAACAAAATCAATCCGCCCAACAAAAGCCACCAAGCATATTTCAATGCAGGATTACCTAAAATAAATCGCATAAAAAACCGGGATTCTTTCGTATTTGATTCAACAAACCACAATGTTTCTTTATCATCAAGATAAGAAAAAACATCTTGTGCATATTTTGTATTACCTGATTGTAAAAGATAATAATTGGTCAAAAAAAGAGGCTCGCAATGCGCATAAATAGTCCCTTTTCCGAATTTAATTTTAATAAAATTAACTTGGTCTGTATTTTCATCTTCAACTGTTTTTCCTAAAGCCTGAACTTCTGGCTTAATGTAAGAAAAACCTCGTCCTGACGGAAATTTATCCAGTTTTATAAAATCATTCTGGTACTTTTTATCCGTCAGTTTCAGAACATTTTTATCCTCAAATGAAATTTGAGAATCATAAAAACCAATGCTGTCTGAGATTTCTTTCGGCATTTTGCTCATAATCAGCATCGCATCAGAACCATTGGATACTTCATCAAGAATTTTTTTCCAGGATTGGATGTCGATATCATTTTCAATCACAAGAATATTATGCGGTTTCTTTTTATTTTGATTGTAATAATCGTATGCTGTAACGTCGATTTTTTTGAGATTATTTTTAAATAAATCTTTGACTTCCTGATTAAAAACAAATAATCCGAAAGGCGATTTTTCATTCACATCAAAATTCTTGCGCCAGTCTACAACTTCTTTTTTGTTAATTTCAAACAATGCCAGAATCACCATGATAATGATGAAGATTAAAGCATATATTTTGAAAGTTTTATTCATATTAAAGTTTAACTAAGGTTTGAATGACTGATATTGTTCTTTAAATTTTGCATAACTCTGCTCATCGATATTGAACTCGCCATACCAAACATAATCGAAAATATAAGAGAGATTTGAAAATTCGTTTTTCAAATTCGGAGCTTTCAATTCCGCCACGTAATCTTTGTTTGTTTTTTCAGGATTCCAAAGGATGAGTTTTTTGTCGCTGAGCTTTTTCAGGATATATAAGAACTGATACCGTACTGCTGAACGGTAATCTTTTGTGCGTTCAAAAGTGGCAATACTTTCAGGAAAATTGATTTCGTGGATGTTCTCATGAAGTTCTTCCTCATTGATGATGACTTTCTTATTTCTCTTTCCAAAAATGAAATTCCCATTTCTGCCGATGATAAATTTAACGACAAAATACAGCAGAAAACCAACCAAAATAATCGCAAAAAGACGAATAATAACCGTTGTAATCTGTGCCGAACTTTCTAAGCTTGTCTCTCCGAAAATACTCTGAATAATCTTCAGAATTTTCTTCATCAACTTTTCCCAGAAAGATTCTCGAGGTTTGGAAGTGGAATAATCAAACTCTTCACCTTTGTATCTCGACTTTATGTTTTCTTTAAAATTTTTAGGATAAACTGTGTTTTCAGAAACAGGATTTTTAAGCAAAACAGAATCTGCGGGATACATATTTTTGTAATGTCCCGTACTCAGAGAGTCTTCGTAAGATTCTTCATAATAATCATCGTAAACAATAGTGCTGTCTACATCCTGAGCATTTGAAAGCCCAAAAAAGAATAAAAGCAATATGAAGAAGATGAATTTATTCATTGCTGCCAATCGTATCTATTTCTGCTAGTTCTACCTGCTGATGAAGATCTCTTCTGCTATCGTAATATATTAGACCAGAATTCACATACATTAAATTGGAAAGGAAAAATGAAACCAACAATGAAAATCCGTACAACATAAAAAATAATATTCCCATTGCTCCCGAGAACGGATTTTGTTCAAAATTACCATCCGGTTCCGTCGTCATCATTGTTGCGAAAAAGATAATCATCGGAATCATCGTGAAAATGGTGTTCATTACATACATGATGATAAATAGAACCAGCGTGGCACCCCAATATTTCCAATACGGAGATTTTTCTCTTCCGTTAGCGTAAGAAAATTGAGCACGAATAGAATAACTTAGACTTTCAAAGAAACCCCTTTTGCTGTTGAAGACATCGTACATCAAAAAGTTCACAATGTTCATCACCGTCGGAAAAACAAATAACATAATTGGAATTCCAATTAAGACAAGAACCAATGCATAAGAAACTCCCAAAACAATAAAAGCAGGTGGAGTAACAATAAAAATCATCCCTAGACAAAGAATTCCTATTTTTTTTGCGTTGTTTTTAAAGTCAGTTAAAATATCGTCCATGCTGATTTTTGTTTCACCAGCCGCTAATCTTCTCAGATAAAAAACAGGATACAAATAATTGACAATCATCAAAACAACGAAGAGGACAAACGTCAGTAAACCGACAGCGATGAACATCCCAAGATTGTCTTCAAAATAATTTTCAAGATAAGAGCTGTTTCCGCTCATATTCGACCCGAAAATCTGCATTAAAAGTTCTCGGTAGCCGAAGATCACCACAACCACCATCAGAATAAGCAAAAGCCCATTCAGAAGAATATAGTTTTTAAAATAATTTTTACCGTATAATCTGAAAAATCCGAAACTGTCGCTGATGAAAGTTCCGAAATCTCTATTTTTATAAAACTGCATCATGGGCTGTCATTGCGTTATTTAGTTTTTTATTAACGATAAAAGGATAAACAAAATAGTAGAATCCTATGATGGTCAAACATCCGAAGATGATGATTAAATTTAAAAATTCAGGCATTTTTAAAGCGTGTCTTGTCACATAACCTTCAATAATTCCTGCACAGATAGTGAATGGAATGGTGCTTAAAAATATTTTAAACGAATCTTTCAATCCAATCTTTAAAGATTCAAATCTCGACAAGGTTTTTGGAAAAAGTATCGAAGTTCCCAAGATCAGTCCGCACATCGCTTCTACAACCATGGCAAATATTTCAAAAACTCCATGCAGCCAGATTCCTCTTGCGCTATCTTTTAAAGCTCCGTAATCATAGAAAAAATACTGAAACGAACCCAACATCACAGAATTGGAAAGAAGAACGTACAACGAACCAATTCCTCCAAAAATTCCATAGAGGTACATTTTTGCACCAACGCCAATGTTGTTTAAAGTAATTCCTATCGTGCTTCCCCAGGTCGACCCGCTTTGATAAACGCCTACAGCATTACCTGCCTTGATATTTTCGATGGTCGTATTTACGTAAGATTCACCCAAAATAATATTGGCAAAATCTTTATCGTAAATCGCCGACAAAACGCCCATCGAAGTAAAGAGTATGAAAAATATAAAAGCGTACATCAAATATCTTCTGTACTGATACACCAAAAGCGGAACTTCAGTCTTGAAAAAATACAGCATTCTGTTTTCTTCAACCCGTTTGGTCTTATAAATTTTCTGAAAAATCTGAAATGAAAGGTGGTTAAGGTAAACCGTCGTATTACTTTTTGGGTAATACGTCTGGGCAAAAGAAAGGTCATTAATCAGATTAATATACAGTGAAGACAGGTCGTCAGGATTTTTTTTAATTTTCCCTTGAATAACCTGTTCGATTCCCAACCATTTTTCTTTATTTTGTTTAATAAAATAAACTTCTCTCATAATTGTAAGGCTAAAATAATAAAAATTATGTCTCAAATTGCGATTAATACCTCACAAAATGTAAATATTAACTTTAACATTTCAAGTATTGGTGAAAGATTTCTTGCCTTCCTCATCGATTCTGTGATTAAGATTGCTTACGGCATTGCTATTTTGTATCTTTTTTTCAGCGTTTTTGATTTGGGATACATTCTAAATGATCTTGATTACTGGTCACAAGGCGCTGTTTACAGCATTCTTCTTTTCCCGACGGTTATCTATCCCGTTGTTTTAGAAAGTTTAATGGAAGGACAAACTTTAGGAAAAAAAGTAATGAAAATCCGTGTGGTGAAAATCGATGGTTATCAGGCGAGTTTTGGAGATTATCTGATTCGCTGGGTTTTCCGAGTGATTGATGTTTCTGTTTTGATTGTTGGCTTTATAACCATGATTGTTACCAAAAACAACCAACGTTTTGGTGATATTGCTGCCGGAACCGCTGTGATTTCATTAAAAAATAACATCAATATTTCCCATACGATTTTAGAAAATCTTCAGACTGATTACACTCCTACTTTTCCACAAGTGATTGGTTTGAGTGATAATGATATGAGAATTATTAAAGACAATTATTTGAAAGCTTTAAAAATCGATGACCGACAAATTATCACCAAACTTTCTGACAAAATAAAAGGAATTTTAAAATTGGAAGTTGACCCAACTAAAATGACCGAAAGACAGTTTATCGGTGTGGTGATCAAAGATTACAACTATTACACAGGGAAAGATTAGCTTGAAATTTTTCGCTACGAATGCACGAATTTTACTGTTAATATTTTTCGTTTAAACAAATTTCTTAATCTGATTATAGCTATGAATATTCGTGAATTCGTGGCAAGAAAATTAGTAGTCTTCAAATCGGTTCAATTTTTGTAAATTTTAAAACAAAATCAAACGTATGCAATTCGAAAATAATAAATCAGGAAACGGCGGAGTAATTACACTCAACAACGAGATCAAAGAAGTCGGAAGATTAACCTACACGATCTTTCCGGAAGAGAACAAACTGATTATTTCATTTGTACTCGTTCACCCCGAATTTGAAGGTCGTGGAATGGGAAAATACTTGGTGGAAGAAGCCATTAAATTTTCTAGAGAAAACAAATGGAACGTTTATCCACACTGTTCTTACGCCAGATCAGTAATGAAAAGAATGAATGATGTGGAAGATATTCTTTTAGAACGTTAATACTTCATTTAGAATAATGTCCTCAATATCGTCAGGATAATTTACTTTAAAATGAATATCAGAATGCACCCAATTTCTAATCTCCTCCACATTCAGGATTTTAGAATTGGGAATTCCCATTTTGTCTAAAGCGCAGGCATTACATTCCTGTTCATATTGATTATGAATAGGGATTACGAATAATTTCTTGTCCATAAAAAGCGCTTCGGCAGGACCTTCAAAACCTGCATTACAAAGAATTCCTTCACAACTTTCAAAACATTCCAGAAAATGGGTTTCATCAATTGGATAAATTTCAACATTGTCTGTTTTACTGTGAATTTTAGTATACTTCGAAAAGACTTTCCACTCAACAGGAATCTGATTTAAAACTTTCGTGATATTTTCATCAGAAAAACTGGGAAGATAAACCACATAAAATCCTTTTTTTGCAGGATTTAAATTTCTGATTTTCCTCCTAATAACTGGCTTTTTGATTTGTGGATGATAGGTATCAAAATGAAATCCGATTTTATCTTTACTCGGACAGTAATGTTGCAACACCATTTCACCAAAGAAATCTTTCTTATCAGGTTTTGGAGTTTCTTTAAAACTCATTGACGCCTGATGGCTTAATTCAAGCATTTTTAAATTTCTCAATTTACAAGCCCATCCTGTAAGCGGCTCGTAATCATTGATAATCAAATCATACTGACTCAACTCTATTTGTCGGATTGTGTTTATTGCTTCAAGGAAATTATTTTCAAAAAGAATCTTTTTATATGAAATTCCACCAGTTTTATTATAAAGCAGAGAAACACCACGATGTTTAAAATCTATAGGAAAATCTGTTTTTAACTGTGATTGATGACCGCTGATCAATGTATCGACAGAAGCATACTTTTTTAAAATAGGAATAATCTCCTGAGCTCTCGCAACGTGTCCGTTTCCTGTTCCTTGAAAAGCGTATAAAATTTTCATCCTAAGTAAATTGGGTAACTATTTTTAAAAGATCAGAATTATTCATATCCTGAATTTCTTCGGTTTCATCGTCTTTCAACAAATGCTGATGCTCTTCGTAATGAAAGATTTTCCATTTGCCATCATTATATTCTAAAGCGGAAAGATTTTCAATCCAATCTCCGGAATTTAAATACGTGCACGAACCTTTTTTATTCGTTACTTCACGAATTTGGGGCTGATGTATGTGTCCACAGATGACAAAATCATATCCATTATCAATTGCGAGTTCAGAAGCTGTCAGTTCAAAATCACCGATGTACTTGACCGCTTTTTTGACATTATTTTTTATTTTTTTTGAAAATGAATATTTCTCTTTACCCATTTTATCTAAAAACCAATTGACCACATTATTAATGACAATCAAAAGATCATATCCTTTTCCACCGAGTTTCGCAATCCATTTTGAATGCTGGACGGACGCATCGAAAACATCACCGTGAAAAATCCAGGTTTTCTTTTCGTTTAAATTTAAGCAAAGTTTATTGATGACTTTTAGCTTACCCAATTCAAAATCGGTAAACTTTCTGAACATCTCATCGTGATTGCCTGTGATATAGTAGACATCAGTAGTTTTTGTGGCAAATGAAATGATTTTTTTTATCACTTTAAGATGAGGCTTAGGGAAGTAAGACTTTTTGAACTGCCAGATATCGATAATATCACCATTTAAAACTAATGTTTTAGGCTGAATAGAATTGAGATATCTTAATAATTCTTTCGCCTTGCACCCATAAGTTCCCAAGTGTATATCCGAAATGACAACCAATTCAACGTTTCTTTTCATTTGCAGACTGCTTTTATAATCAAATAAATAATTTCATTATCGATTCTATTAAATCAATAACGATTCAAATATGATTTTATGCAAAGAAACTACATGAAAATGAATTGTATATGAATGCTATATTATTTTTGTGACTCTATGCTGTTGATAGGCATAAATAGCCACGAATACACAAATAGAATTCATAATATTTTCCTATGAATCAAAATTTCAAAGGAGTAAAGATTTGATCATTCGTGTATTCGTGGCAAAAATTATTATCGCAAAAGGATAATCATATTATTTTATAATGATTCTAGCAACTCATCAGTAATTTCCATGTTGTGATATACGTTTTGTACATCATCATCTTCTTCAAAACGATCCAACATTTTCATATTGGCTTTAAACTGTTCTGCAGTAACTTCTTTGATATTGTTTGGAATTCTTTGAAGTTCTGCACTTTTCACTTCAATTTTCAATTCATCTAATTTATGAGACAACGATCCGAAATCTTCAAAAGCTGTCGTAATCATCACTTCCTCGTCATCTTTTTCTACATCTTCTGCACCACCGTCAATCATTTCCATTTCAAAATCATCCCAATCCATTTTGATCTGTGATAAATCTATACTGAAAATCCCTTTTCTGTCGAAAACAAAAGCCAATTCACCATTCTTTCCTAAGTTACCGTCAAACTTGTTGAAAATCGCCCTTACGTTTGCAACAGTTCTTGTAGTGTTATTCGTAGTACATTCTACAAAAAAAGCTACACCACCTTGTCCGTAACCTTCGTAATTGATTTCTTCGTAGTTTTCAGCATCGGCACCACTTGCCTTTTTGATCGCTCTTTCTACGTTATCTTTGGGCATATTAGCACCCTTTGCATTTTGGATACATCTTCTCAGTGCCGGATTAGCTTCAGCATCAGGGCCACCAGCTTTTACCGCCAGGGCAATATCTTTACCAATTTTAGAAAAAGTTTTGGCCATTTTATCCCAACGTGCCATTTTCGAAGCTTTTCTATATTCAAACGCTCTTCCCATTTTATATTTTAAATTTTCACAAAATTACTCAAAATCAGTAACAAAAAAAATACCCCCAGAAAAATCTGGGGGTATTTATTATTTAGAAAAATTAATTATTTTTTCTTTTTAACTACTTTTTTCTTAGTAGCTTTTTTTACTGGAGCTTTTTTCACTGGAGCATCTTCGTAATCTCTTTTCTTGATTGCGTTCCACTCAGCAGCATCTTCAATAGCTTTTACAACTACTTTTCTGTCTACTTGTCTTTCAGCATCAGTAGCTTTTTCAGATACAGTCGCTTTAGCTTCACCTACACCGATTGATTTAAGAGCGTTAGTATCAACTCCTCTTGCATCTAAAGCAGCAACTACAGCAGCAGCTCTTTCTCTAGATAATTTCAAGTTGTAAGCTTCAGCACCTTTAGCATCAGTTCTACCTTCTAATAAGTAGTTACCTCCTTCTTGCTTAATTATACCAGCTGCTGTATCAAGAGCACTGTTAGATTCTGGTCTGATTGTAGCTTTATTGAAGTCAAACAATACAGATTTGAAGTTTTTCTCTAAATCTTCAGCAACAACTGTTTTAGGCTTAGGACATCCGTTGTATTCTGGAAGACCTGGAACAGTAGGACAAGCGTCATCTTTATCTAAGATACCGTCACCGTCTGTATCTGGCCAAGGACAACCATTGTTTTCTGCAGGACCTGCAACTGTAGGACAAGCATCATCTTTATCAATAATACCATCTCCATCAGTATCTGGCCAAGGACAACCGTTGTTTTCAACTGGACCAGCAACATCTGGACACTGATCGTCTTTATCTGGAACTCCATCTCCGTCAGTATCAGGACATCCTTGGAACTCTGGTAAACCTGGTGTATCTGGACATAAATCGTCTTTATCTAAGATACCATCCTTATCTCTATCTCTGTTTCCGAATCTAAAGTTCAAAGAAGCAGAAGCTTGCCAAAAGTTAGCAACACTTGATTTGTCGCCTGGAGTTGAAACGTAGTCTCCTTGTACACCAAGACCGAAGTTCTTAGTCAGCCAGAAATTTACACCAGCACCACCAGCCACTGCAAAGTGATTAGCTTTACCATTTTCGTTACCATTTTCACCGTTTGAAACGGTTACACCATTAGAATCAACTCTAGGGAAGGTAAGAGCTGTGTAGTCATGTCTAAGGTAGTTAGCACCTACTCTTAAATATGGATCAAACCAAGACTCTTCATTCCAAAGTAGACCTGCAGCTTTAGCTTGGAAACCAAGACCAGTCATTAACATGAACTCTTTACCCATGTTGAATCTTTGGTTCTCTACATTACCAACAGTAGTCTGCCAGTCGATTACCAAACCTTTACCGATGTTTCTCGCAACTGTAAGTTTAGATAATGGTGGAGTGATTGAGAAGTTGTTCATATTGAACATTGTCTTCGTCAAATTTGTAGCAGAAAACGTGTTACTGAAGTTACCTGCCTGTGCTTTATGGTTCTCTGCGTGAGCACCAACTCCGATCAACCACGGATTATTGGTAGTCTGAGCGAACACAGTAGAGGCAACAGTAAGCGCCAATGCTGAAATTCCTAATTTTAGATTTTTCATAGAATTAAATGATTAAATAATTGATATTGCAAAATAAATATAATTTTTCTTTATAAACAAAGTTTTCAGGATGATTTTTAACTTTTCTTTAATATTCTATCGAGGCTTCGTTTACTTTCTCTATCTTTTATTGCCTCTCTCTTATCAAAAAGCTTTTTCCCTCTTCCCAACGCTATCAGCACTTTAGCTTTGCCTTTATCGTTGATATATAATTTTAAAGGAATAATCGTATTACCTGCATCTTTGAGTTTTTTTTCGAGTTTTAACAATTCTCTTTTGTGCAACAGCAACTTTCGTTCCCTTTTTGTTTTATGATTGTAAAAAGTTCCTAATTTGTACTCATCAATCATCATGTTAATGATGTACAATTCCCCATCAATAAACTGACAGAAAGCTTCTGTAATGGATGCTTTAGAAGAACGTAAAGATTTTATTTCGGTCCCGGTAAGCACCATTCCTGCCTCCAATTCTTCTATAAATTCGTATTCAAAACGTGCTCTTCTGTTAAATATATTAACTGTTTTTTCGATCTTCATATCTAAAATTTCATTAATGTAATATACAAAATTACCTTACATTAAAAACTTGAGTATTACAATATTATAATTACCCGATTTCTTTTCGTAATTTTGCGCCAAATTTACAAACTATATGTTAACAGTATCTAACTTATCTTTACAATTTGGGAAAAGAGTTCTTTTTGACGAAGTAAACATTATGTTTACCAAAGGAAACTGCTATGGAATCATCGGAGCAAATGGAGCAGGAAAGTCTACATTCCTTAAAATATTAACAGGCAAGCAAGATCCAACCACAGGACATGTATCTCTTGAGCCAGGGAAAAGAATGTCGGTTTTGGAGCAGGATCACTTTGCATATGATCAATATACAGTTCTAGAAGCTGTGCTTAGAGGAAATAAGAAATTATTCGAAATAAAAGAAGAGATGGATGCTCTGTATGCCAAAGAAGACTTCTCTGATGAAGACGGAATCAAAGCAGGTGAATTAGGTGTTATATATGATGAAATGGGTGGATGGAACTCAGAATCTGATGCTCAGACCATGCTTTCAAATGTTGGTATCAAAGACGATATGCATTGGCAGATGATGAGTGAATTAGAGAACAAAGACAAAGTAAAAGTTCTTTTGGCTCAGGCACTTTTCGGAAATCCTGATGTATTAATCTTGGATGAACCTACGAATGACCTTGATATAGACACTATCGCTTGGTTAGAAGATTTCTTAGCAGATTACGAAAATACAGTAATCGTTGTATCTCACGACCGTCACTTCTTAGACACCGTTTGTACGCACATCGGAGATTTAGATTACGCTAAATTAAATCTTTATACAGGTAACTATTCTTTCTGGTATCAGGCTTCTCAGCTAGCTACAAGACAAAGAGCTCAGGCCAACAAAAAAGCGGAAGAGAAGAAGAAAGAACTTCAGGACTTCATCGCTAGATTTAGTTCAAACGTTGCGAAAGCTAAGCAAGCAACTGCAAGAAAGAAAATGATCGACAAATTAAATATTGACGATATTAAACCATCTTCAAGAAGATATCCGGCAATTATTTTCGAAATGGAAAGAGAAGTTGGAGATCAGATTTTAGATGTTAAAGGTCTAGAAAAGACAAAAGACGGAGAATTATTGTTCTCAAACATTGATTTAAATCTTAAAAAAGGAGATAAAGTTGCCATTATTTCTAAGAACTCTTTGGCAATTACAGAATTTTTTGAGATTTTAGCTGGAAATAATCAGGCAGACAAAGGAAATGTAGCATGGGGAGTTACGACAAACCAATCTCATATGCCTTTGGATAACACAACTTTCTTCCAGGAAGACATCAACTTGGTAGATTGGTTGAGACAATTCACCAAAAACGATGAAGAACGTCACGAAGAATTCATGAGAGGATTTTTAGGTAGAATGCTATTCTCAGGTGATGAAGCCTTAAAGTCTTGTAAGGTGCTTTCCGGAGGTGAAAAAATGAGATGTATGTTCAGTAGAATGATGCTTCAGAAAGCCAATGTATTGCTATTGGATGAGCCTACCAACCACTTAGACCTTGAAAGTATTACAACATTGAACAACTCATTGTCAAATTTCAAAGGGAATCTTCTATTATCATCTCATGACCACGAAATGCTACAAACAGTTTGTAACAGAATCGTTGAATTGACACCAAAAGGAATCATCGACAGAGAAACTACTTACGATGAATATCTTGCTGATAAAAAGATTAAAGAACTGAGAGAAAAAATGTATTCTTAATCAGATTTGCATTAAAATATTTAATCAGGGTAGATTTTCTATCCTGATTTTTTTTTAGAAAACAATTCAAGAAACTGACTTGACAACGCGGGAATTAGTAATTAGAGCCTTTCTAAACATTCAAATTAAATTATCCAGAAGCTTTATCCAGCTCTTCACTGTATCTTTTTTGTGCCTGAGCTTTTTCCGGATAACAAAAAAGGATGCCGTTGCGATCTGGGCTAGGGGTGACTGCATTCTTTTGATTATCTGTCAAAATAACCAATGACTTTTTTTCGTTCTCAAAGCTTGATGCATGATGCATGATGCTTGATGCTTGATGCTTGATGCTTGATGCATATTCAAAATTACATTTTCTGGATATATTTTAAAAGGTAATGATTTATTACTATTTCATTATAATCGAGATTTTGCAATCATCTTAAACAATTCAAAATACGTACTACAAATAGTTCTGCAATAAGTACAACTGCTTGAAAAGCCGCAGAGCGGCGGACTGTTAATAGAAAAAGAATACAGCTCACGGATGGAGAAGCTCCTTAGGAGCGACCTGTACATTATTTCAATTCCCTGATGACAAATCACTTCTTAGATGATAAACAGATATCGATCCGACGGAATGTACTTTTCCCCGCATTAACTTTTCCTACACAAATATCGCTCCTACGGAGCGACCTGTAATATCGTTAGAAATTGTTATAAAAGATATAAATGGTGGAATAGATAGGGTTCATCTAGAATACGCGTGACCACTTCAGCTTTTTTATACACAGATACTGGTCCTCTAGAGCAACAGCATGGATTTTTTGATTTTAATTACCAAATTTGAATATTGCAAAGTAAGTTTTGAATAGTAACTTTTTCATGATTAACTCTAAATTTCAAATTCCGCAATTTCCATATTAAATATTCAACTTGAACTTTCATCAACTTCTTTCCCCAAACCGGATCTCAAACCTTGAATATTGGAGGTTAAATTTGATTTATGGATGGCGGCTTCGTTGCTTTTTAAACGTTGAGTTGAGAGCAAAAAAAAGTCTCATACAACTGAATGTATGAGACTTTTAAATAAAAACTGGCGGCGACCTACTCTCCCGCTTTCGCAGTACCATCGGCGCTGGTGGGCTTAACTTCTGTGTTCGGAATGGGAACAGGTGAGCCCCACCGCTAAAACCACCCTAAAGGTTGTATATGGTTGTCAGTTTTTGGTTGATTGTTGATGGTATGATACTATCAACTGTCAACTCCCTACTGTCAACTGTTTTATCGATAAAAATGTTCACAAAGAGAGAACCTTGATTGCGCAATTAAGGCTTGCCAATTAGGCAATAAATCTACGGGTAATTAGTACTACTCGGCTATGCTGTTACCAACTTTACACCTGTAGCCTATCAACGTCGTCATCTCCAACGACCCTTAAAAGATGTCTCATCTTGAGGCGAGTTTCGCACTTATATGCTTTCAGTGCTTATCTCTTCCAAACGTAGCTACTCAGCGGTGCACCTGGCGGTACAACTGATACACCAGAGGTTTGTTCAATTCGGTCCTCTCGTACTAGAATCAAGCCCTCTCAAACATCTAACGCCCGCAATAGATAGAGACCGAACTGTCTCACGACGTTCTGAACCCAGCTCGCGTGCCACTTTAATGGGCGAACAGCCCAACCCTTGGGACCTTCTCCAGCCCCAGGATGTGACGAGCCGACATCGAGGTGCCGAACCTCCCCGTCGATGTGAGCTCTTGGGGGAGACTAGCCTGTTATCCCCGGAGTACCTTTTATCCTATGAGCGATGGCCCTTCCATACGGAACCACCGGATCACTATGTCCTGCTTTCGCACCTGATCGACTTGTAGGTCTCACAGTCAAGCACCCTTATGCCATTACACTCTACGCACGGTTACCAAGCGTGCTGAGGGTACCTTTGAAAGCCTCCGTTACTCTTTTGGAGGCGACCACCCCAGTCAAACTACCCACCACGCAGTGTCCTTGATAAATCAAGTTAGGCTCCAAGTAAGTAAAGGGTGGTATTTCAACGTTGACTCCACAAACACTAGCGTGCCTGCTTCAAAGTCTCCCACCTATCCTACACATTACTTACTCAAAGTCAATACGAAGTTATAGTAAAGGTTCACAGGGTCTTTTCGTCCCATTGCGGGTAAACGGCATCTTCACCGTTACTACAATTTCACAGAGCTCATGGTTGAGACAGTGCCCAGATCGTTACACCATTCGTGCAGGTCGGAACTTACCCGACAAGGAATTTCGCTACCTTAGGACCGTTATAGTTACGGCCGCCGTTTACTGGGGCTTCAGTCAAACGCTTCGCATTGCTGCTAACGCCCTTCCTTAACCTTCCAGCACCGGGCAGGTGTCAGACCCTATACAGCATCTTTCGATTTAGCAGAGTCCTGTGTTTTTGATAAACAGTCGCCTGGGCCTCTTCACTGCGGCCAGCATTGCTGCTGGCGTCTCTTCTTCCGAAGTTACGAGACTATTTTGCCTAGTTCCTTAACCATGATTCACTCTAGCACCTTAGGATTCTCTCCTCGACTACCTGTGTCGGTTTTGGTACGGGTTGCTTCACTTCGGCTTTTCTTGGAAGCACTTTCCTTACAGCAACTTCGCCCGAAGGCTAGGTCTTGACTATTCCGTCAGTCTCCAGTAAGTACGGCACTCCGTCCCCTTTTTAGTGTGAGCAAGTATGGGAATATTAACCCATTGTCCATCCACTACCCCTTTCGGGTTCGCGTTAGGTCCCGACTAACCCTCAGCTGATTAGCATGGCTGAGGAAACCTTAGTCTTTCGGTGAGCGGGTTTCTCGCCCGCTTTATCGTTACTTATGCCTACATTTTCTTTTCTGTACGCTCCACCAAGCCTCACGACTCAGCTTCTGTGCAAACAGAATGCTCCCCTACCAGATACAACCCTAAGTTGTAAATCCATAGCTTCGGTACTCTATTTATGCCCGATTATTATCCATGCCGGACCGCTCGACTAGTGAGCTGTTACGCACTCTTTAAATGAATGGCTGCTTCCAAGCCAACATCCTAGCTGTCAATGCAGTCCAACCGCGTTGCTTCAACTTAATAGAGATTTGGGGACCTTAGCTGTTGGTCTGGGTTCTTTCCCTCTCGGACACGGACCTTAGCACCCGCGCCCTCACTGCCGTGGAACATTTATTAGCATTCGGAGTTTGTCAGGAATTGGTAGGATTTGACTCCCCCGCATCCAATCAGTAGCTCTACCTCTAATAAACTTATACACGACGCTGCACCTAAATGCATTTCGGGGAGTACGAGCTATCTCCCAGTTTGATTGGCCTTTCACCCCTACCCACAGGTCATCCGAAGACTTTTCAACGTCAACCGGTTCGGTCCTCCACTTTGTGTTACCAAAGCTTCAACCTGCCCATGGGTAGATCACAAGGTTTCGCGTCTAATACTACTAACTAAGCGCCCTATTCAGACTCGCTTTCGCTCCGGCTCCGTACCTGAAGTACTTAACCTCGCTAGTAACATTAACTCGTAGGCTCATTATGCAAAAGGCACGCCGTCACCCAACTTGTGGGCTCCGACCGCTTGTAGGCGTACGGTTTCAGGTTCTATTTCACCCTTCTATTCGAAGTGCTTTTCACCTTTCCTTCACAGTACTTGTTCACTATCGGTCTTTCAGGAGTATTTAGCCTTGGAGGATGGTCCCCCCATATTCAGACAGGATTTCACGTGTCCCGCCCTACTCATTTATCATCTAAATATACCTTTCATGTACGGGGCTATCACCCTCTATGGCTGTTCTTTCCAGAACATTCTATTAAATATATAAAGACTTTTGGGCTAATCCGCGTTCGCTCGCCACTACTTACGGAATCTCTTCGATTTCTTTTCCTCAGGGTACTTAGATGTTTCAGTTCTCCTGGTTTGCTCCTCTTACGAGGTGACATGTCTTCAACATGCCGGGTTGCCCCATTCGGACATCTGCGGATCAATTCGTGTGTGCCGATCCCCGCAGCTTTTCGCAGCTTACCGCGTCCTTCTTCGCCTCTGAAAGCCTAGGCATCCGCCATACGCCCTTAACGATTTCTTTCCTAATTATTAATTAGTTCAGTATTTTTTGTCTAACATCGCTGTTAAACTATTTTGTAAACTCAAACGCTTAATTGCGCTCGGTTTTCTCTTTGTGATATTTTTACCGTTAATGTCAATGATCTTATGTCTTTCTGCTTGTCTGATAAATGAATATTTGTTTTGGCTCTATTCATCTTACTTTTAAATCAAACTCGCAAAACTGTGGAGAATAAGGGAGTCGAACCCTTGACCTTCCCGATTCATCGGGACGCTCTAGCCCCTATCGGCTAAAATCCTTTGTTTCTTTTTTTAATAACTTCTATTCTTGTTACATCGCTGTAATCTTTTTCATTACTTTTCAGTAATTGTGGAGAATAAGGGAGTCGAACCCTTGACCTCCTGCGTGCAAGGCAGGCGCTCTAGCCAGCTGAGCTAATTCCCCTCTAGGTGCCGTTGGCGATTTGCTTCTCGCTTTTGGCTTTATTGCCATCAGCTATAAGCCATTTGCCAGCCGCCTCAATTAGTAGTCTCGGGCAGGCTCGAACTGCCGACCTCTACATTATCAGTGTAGCGCTCTAACCAGCTGAGCTACGAGACTTCATGTTTTTAGTTGTCGGTTGTCGGTTTTTAGTTGTTAGCTTTAATACTAACTTCTAATGATCTAACCTCTAACTTCTGTAACTAAAATCTCTCTTTCCCTGATACTAATTTCTAGTGGGTTTTGTATTTTTATAATATAAGCAACCGAGTAAAAAACTAAAACGTTTTCTTTTAAGTAAGTACATGGTACAGTAAAGTACCTTTATTTGTTTAACGTCGAAAGACGCTCTAAAATGAGATGTTCCAGCCGCACCTTCCGGTACGGCTACCTTGTTACGACTTAGCCCTAGTTACCTGTTTTACCCTAGGCAGCTCCTGTTACGGTCACCGACTTCAGGTACCCCAGACTTCCATGGCTTGACGGGCGGTGTGTACAAGGCCCGGGAACGTATTCACCGCGCCATGGCTGATGCGCGATTACTAGCGATTCCAGCTTCATAGAGTCGAGTTGCAGACTCCAATCCGAACTGAGACCGGCTTTCGAGATTTGCATCACATCGCTGTGTAGCTGCCCTCTGTACCGGCCATTGTATTACGTGTGTGGCCCAAGGCGTAAGGGCCGTGATGATTTGACGTCATCCCCACCTTCCTCTCTACTTGCGTAGGCAGTCTCACTAGAGTCCTCAACTGAATGTTAGCAACTAGTGACAGGGGTTGCGCTCGTTGCAGGACTTAACCTAACACCTCACGGCACGAGCTGACGACAACCATGCAGCACCTTGAAAATTGCCCGAAGGAAGGTCTATTTCTAAACCGATCAATTCCCATTTAAGCCTTGGTAAGGTTCCTCGCGTATCATCGAATTAAACCACATAATCCACCGCTTGTGCGGGCCCCCGTCAATTCCTTTGAGTTTCAAACTTGCGTTCGTACTCCCCAGGTGGCTAACTTATCACTTTCGCTTAGTCTCTGAATCCGAAGACCCAAAAACGAGTTAGCATCGTTTACGGCGTGGACTACCAGGGTATCTAATCCTGTTCGCTCCCCACGCTTTCGTCCATCAGCGTCAGTTAAGACATGGTAACCTGCCTTCGCAATTGGTGTTCTAAGTAATATCTATGCATTTCACCGCTACACTACTTATTCCAGCTACCTCTACCTTACTCAAGACCCGCAGTATCAATGGCAGTTTCATAGTTAAGCTATGAGATTTCACCACTGACTTACGAGTCCGCCTACGGACCCTTTAAACCCAATAAATCCGGATAACGCTTGCACCCTCCGTATTACCGCGGCTGCTGGCACGGAGTTAGCCGGTGCTTATTCATACTGTACCTTCAGCTACTTACACGTAAGTAGGTTTATCCCAGTATAAAAGAAGTTTACAACCCATAGGGCCGTCGTCCTTCACGCGGGATGGCTGGATCAGGCTCTCACCCATTGTCCAATATTCCTCACTGCTGCCTCCCGTAGGAGTCTGGTCCGTGTCTCAGTACCAGTGTGGGGGATCACCCTCTCAGGCCCCCTAAAGATCATTGACTTGGTGAGCCGTTACCTCACCAACTATCTAATCTTGCGCGTGCCCATCTCTATCCACCGGAGTTTTCAATAAAAAACGATGCCGTTTCTTATATTATGGGGTATTAATCTTCCTTTCGAAAGGCTATCCCCCTGATAAAGGTAGGTTGCACACGTGTTCCGCACCCGTGCGCCGCTCTCAAAGATCCGAAGATCTTCTACCGCTCGGCTTGCATGTGTTAGGCCTCCCGCTAGCGTTCATCCTGAGCCAGGATCAAACTCTCCATTGTATGTTTGTCTGACTCACTCAAAGTTTTGACGCTTTAGTTTTTCCTTACTTGGTTGTTATATCTATTTTTCAATGATCTCTCTTCTTCCGCTTCCTCAGCTACCCTTTTCTGTCGTTGGGCGTTGCCGTATTTGCGTGTGCAAAAGTAATAACTTATTTCTAATTGACCAAATGTTTTTTGAAGAAATTTTAAAGTTTTTTAAGTAACCCTAAACTCTTTTCTCAAACCCTTAATCCGCTACTCCTGCGCTCCCCGTATTGGGATTGCAAAGATACAAATCTTTTCTAAACTCACAAATTTTTATCGCTAAAAATTTTAATGAATGTTTCTTGATCTACATCCTATTAAAGTAACTTAAATTATCCGCCCGGAGGCGCTCCTGCGCTACTGATATACTCTCGTTTTCAGTGGGGCAAAAGTAGTACGTTTATACCCCTACTTCCAAATCTATTTAACATAAAATTCATATTTTATTCATATTTGATGCTAAATAGCTGAAAACATGAGAGAAAAATTTTTATGAAACTGGAGGTTGGAGGATGGAGGACGGGGGTTTGTGTCGGGAGAAGTTAGAGAGTTTGTTTGTTGGAGCTTTTGAAAGGTTTTGAAAGGTGGCATGAATGACTGTGAGCGTGAATGTTAGGAAAGACTAGAACGAGGAGCATTCAAAAAGGAGGATTGGAGAAGCACAGAGTGGCAGGGAGCGGGTGAAGAATTAGCAATATGATGTGCCGCTCCTACGGAGCTCATCTTCTTTACTGTAAATTACACTACAAACAGGACGCTCCCATGGAGCTCAAAATTTATACTATCCGACTATCTATGAACAGTGAGCTCCGCAGGAGCTCAACAATAAACCTATTTCTTGAATTTACAAAAAGGTATATGCCGGTTATTATTGTTCGACATATTTTCAATGTTCTTATCTTATATATAGAAGTTTTGTCAAAATGTTGACCGTAAGCTAGAAATGGAAAATCTTACTCTGATAAATTTTGATCTAACAACCACTTCCCTAGCCCCGATAAAAGCGGCATCCTTTTTCTGGTTGCCGATGCAGAGCAGCGGTAAACAGAAAAAGATACAGCGGAGAGCGGGAAAAAGCTACTCAAGAAAAGGATGCGTGAGGCAGTCTTTGGTTGAACTTCTGCCAGTATTATGATATAAAAAAAAAGAGTCCGAATATTCCGAACTCTTATTATATAGATATGTAAAAAATTATTTAGTCAACTTTGTTGTTGGTAGAGAAACTGTACCTGGGTCTTTCCATAAGCCGTCTTTTTCAGCTCTCTTTTTTACAGCTTCTGCTCTTTTGTTGCTATCAGGGTGCGAATTAAACATTTTTTGAAATCCTGATTGTGCTGATCCGCCTTCTGATAACAATGCTAACTTTTTGAAAGCGGTGTATGCACCCACAACATTATATTTATTTGATTTCATAAAGTCATATGAATAATCGTCTGCCTGGTTTTCCTGTTTTTTGCTGTGAGAAGCATCCAAAAATGCATTAGCCATTTTACCAACCTGACCTTCGCTCAATGTAGCAACTTTGGATGATGCTGATGATGCGGCATCCATTGCTGCAGCTTTTAAATAGGCTGATTTTATTGCATCTTTTGTATCCTGATTTTTTACGTGACCAATCTCGTGACCGATAACTGCCAGCAATTCATCGTCTGTCATGATATCCATCAAAGATGAAAATACTCTCACACTACCATCAGCACATGCAAAAGCATTGATATCTTTCACTTTGTACACTTTATAGTTCAGATTAAGGCCATCCTGAGATTTGTGTTTTGCAAAAAGCTTGTTGAGTCTCACCGTGTAAGGATCTTTCGGGCCTGCAATCGCATTGTTCTTATCCATATAATCTACTGATTCTTTAGAAAGTTTAATTGCATCTTCGTTACTGAAAGAAAATGCCGAAGCACCTTTTGAGACAACTCCTGCTGCTTTTCCCAGATTGATTTTCTGAGCTTGCACATGATACATTGATCCTAGTACAATTGCACAGATGATAATTTTTTTCATTTTAATATAGTTTAGTGCAACTAAGATAATACTTTTTAAAGAAAAAAATCCTCTTTCGGAGAAGTACCGAAAAAGGATTTAACTAAACTATATATATGTGTTTCTACTAATCAATAAAAAGTGTTGCAATTGCAGTTGCTTCAGCAGTAGTTAAGACCTCATCGTAAGCCGCAGAACCTGCTGCTGCACCGAAAGCTGTCGCAGTATTGAACCCTGCCTGCATAGTTACATCTTCACCTGCATAAACTGCATTGGTTGCAGGAGGCATACCTCCACTTCCACTTCCGCCACTCGCTAACTCGATCCATCCTTTGTTGGCACGCATTCTACGAACCATTGAAGCATGTCTTGCTTCTACAGAGTGAATCTGTAAGGCTGCCTGAAGGACATCTTTGTTTGACATCACGTTACCTGCTTGTCCTTTGTATGCCCTAACACCAGTATCTTCAAACGCTTGAGCTAAGACAAGAAACTGCTGATAATTGGTAAATGGAGTAAAAGCACCATTTACTGTAAAATCAAAAGTCGGTTTAGCACCCGGAGTAACTCCCAAAGATGTTAATGTACTTTTAAGAAAAGTAACGTGAGCATCTTCATGCTTGGAAATTTGTTGAAAAACAACTTTATCAGAAGCAGGAATCAGGTTTGTGGCAGCAAGTCCAATTTTATAGTATTCGTCTTCTAAATATTCCAAAATCAATGCTAACTGAAGTGCATCTGTTAATGCACTTTTCATAGTCGTTGGGTCAACTGTTGTAGTTTCAGCTTTGGCAGACGTTGCCATAAAGCTTCCTAATCCTAATGGTATTGCAGCAACAGCCGCTTTTTTACCAAATGAAGTTATATCTGAAAGGTTATCTAATCTAGACGTTTGCTTTGTAAAAAAAGAATCGTCAGACAATTTATCTAATAATTTTAGAATGTTCATAATAATTGATTTTTGAGATTGATGAATTAATTAATGCCTCTTTCTTTCCATGTAAATGGAGTTTTAATAAAGCCTCCGGCTGCTGCAATGACATCTTTCGGTTCTTTTGCTACATCCAGTCCTGTAGTAGGATTTACCACATCATCTCCTGAGAAAGCTGCAGTTAAAGGATTAATCAAATCTCTGATCGCCGATGCGTGTCTTGCTTCTACAGAAACAATTTTACCTGCAAGTACAAGATAAGTAGGATTGGTAATATACTTACCCGCAGCATTGTAAGCGGCAACTCCTGTATCTTCTAAAGCTTTTGCAGTAGCCAAAACAGAACTTCTGTCGTTGAAATTTACATTCGGATATTGAAACTCAAGTGTCGGTAAAACATTATTGGTTGCACCAGTAATTGCTGCTTTAAAGAAATCCCTGTGAATAACCTCATGGTGATAAAGGTCTGTCAATACTTCTTTTTCAATAGTTGAAATTCCTGCATAGAAATTATTTACCACTTTCGTGTAGAAATCGGCTTCTAATTGTTCAAGAGCGTATGCATAGTTCAAAACACCTACATCGCCCATTCCCAAATCAAATATTTTATTATCATTGTAGACAAAATCGTCATCATCGCAACCGACCAAAGTAAGCCCGGCAACGGCAATACCAATACCGCTTAGTTTTAGAAAGTTTCTTCTGCTGGTATCCAAGGTAGCTCCTTGGTTAGAAACATTAATTGGTTTTTTCATAATATTATTTTTAAAAAGGTTTAGTCTGTTTAATGATATCTACGATAATAGTTTTCGTTTGGTTTTCATAAAAATTAAAAAAATGAAATATTTATTAAACAAATACCTTAAAAACCCTTAAAACACTGTAAATAAAATAAATAATATCTGACTCATAATTGATAATGAAGATTATATTTCGGTGGTTTTTAAAATAAATTTTACTTATTTTTGTGAAATGAGTCAAAAATGGATTTACAAACCCGAACCTGATGAAGAAACTGTTGACGGATTGAGTTCGTCGCTTGGTTTTGGAACTTTTGAATCCAAACTATTGGTTCTCAGAGGAATTGACAATTACCAAAAAGCGCGTGAATTTTTCAAACCAAATTTCACGGATATTCACAACCCTTTTTTAATGGCAGATATGCAAAAAGCAGTTGAGCGGATTGCTACAGCTATCGAAAATGGGGAAAAAATAATGGTTTACGGAGATTACGATGTCGACGGAACCACTGCCGTTGCGCTCACTTATCTTTATTTAAGAAAAATAGTTCAGAAAAAATATTTAGATTTTTACATTCCAGACAGAAATTCTGAAGGATATGGAATTTCTACCGAAGGAATTGATTACGCCAAAGAAAACGGTTTTTCTCTGATTATTGCATTAGACTGCGGAATCAAGGCGATTGACATGATTAATTATGCCAAAGGAAAACAAATTGATTTCATTATTTGCGATCACCATTTACCCGGAGATGAAATTCCGGATGCTGTGGCGGTTTTAGATCCGAAAAGATCAGATTGTCGCTATCCTTTTAAAGAACTTTCAGGATGTGGAGTGGGTTTTAAATTGTGTCAGGGATTAAATACCATCTATAAAATTCCGGAAACTGAATTATTTGAGCTCACAGATCTATTGGCTATCTCAATTGCTGCAGATATCGTATCCATGACCGGTGAGAACAGAGTTTTAGCAAAAATGGGACTAAAAGTTCTCAGAAAAACCCGCAATTTAGGTTTAAGATTATTAATTCCTGAAGATAAACTTTCGCATTTTGAAATTTCAAACATTGTTTTTGAAATTGCTCCTAAAATAAACGCTGCGGGAAGAATTTCTCACGGTAAAGCTGCTGTCGAATTAATGGTTTCAGACAATCTAAAACACGCCCAGCAAATTGTAGGCGACATTATGAATCTGAATGACGAAAGGCGAGAGCTCGATATGAACTCTACCCTTTCTGCACTCAACCAAGTCATCGAATCTCAGCAGGAAACAAAATATTCCACGATTGTTTACCATCCTGAATGGAACAAAGGTGTGATAGGAATTGTAGCCTCAAGATTGATTGAAACATATTATAAACCAACTTTGGTTTTTACCGACGGAAATAATGGAGAAATGGTAGCGTCTGCAAGATCCGTTTCAGATTTTGATGTGCATGAAGCGCTGGATCTTTGTTCGGAATACTTTCTGAAATTTGGAGGACATCACGCTGCTGCCGGACTTTCTATGGAAAAAGATAAGTTTGAAGCTTTCAAGATTAAATTTGAAAAAACAGTAGCCGAAAAAATTAAGGATCATCAAAAAGAGCCTTCTATCACAATAGATGCTGACGTAAATGCAGACGAAATCAACAGAGATTTTATTAACTTCCATCGAAAACTAGCCCCTTTCGGACCTCAGAATATGAAACCGAATCTTGTTTTAAGAAATCAAAAGATTGCAGGTTATCTGAAAACGATGGGGAAAGATAATAATCACCTTAAATTTTACATCAAACAAGAATCTACAGGAAGAAATATCGAATGTGTCGGCTTTAAATTGGGTCAATTTGCTGATGATTTTAGAAATAAATCTTTTGACATCGCTTTTACTTTAGAAGAAAACCATTGGAAAGGGAATGTGACCCACTATCTGAATATCAGAGATGTGAAATTTAGAGAAGACTAACCTTAAACTCAACCTCAACTTTGAAAAAAATCGGTTTATTTTTCGGGTCTTTCAATCCCATTCATATTGGTCATTTAATTTTGGCTAATTATATTCTTGAAAATTCGGATATGCATGAATTGTGGTTTGTAGTAAGCCCGCAAAATCCTTTTAAAGAGAAAAAATCACTCCTGAAAGATCATAACCGTTTGGATATGGTGCAACTTGCGGTGAAAAACTATCCTCAAATGCGTGCATCTAACGTTGAATTTTCACTGCCTACACCAAGTTATACGATTGATACTTTAACTTATCTTAAAGAAAAACATCCTGAATGTTCTTTTAGTTTAATAATGGGTGAAGATAATCTCAGCGGACTTCATAAATGGAAAAATTCTGATATTTTAGTTAAAAATCATCACATTATCGTTTATCCAAGAGTTTTTGATAGGGAGAAAAAAGATTCTGAATATCTTCAACACGAAAATATTTCGATGATTAAAGCTCCAGTGATTGAACTTTCGGCAACCGAGATCCGATCAATGATAAAGGAAGGAAAAAATGTAAGACCAATGCTTCCACCGGAAGTTTTTGAGTATTTGGACGGAAGTAGTTTTTATAAGTAATTGTTAGTTAAAATTAGATGTTGAATCATGGAATTTCTTGAAAATCTTTTCTCAAAATATCCTCAGGATAAAGTCATTAAATGGTTTAAGCAAATCTGTTTGGCGGAAGCCATATCTTGGTTTTTCCTTTTTACAGCCATGATCTGGATCCGTGTTGATCCGGAAGGTATTTTCCCTATCATCTATATCAGTGTTATTGGGAGCATTCATGGATTGTTTTTCACATTATACCTTTTGTTCTTACCTTCTATACGAAAAATCTATACTTGGGATGATGAAGACACAGTCTTTGCACTGATCTCCGCATTTTTTCCTTTTGCCACCATTTGGATTGACAAAAAGCTGGCTCGTTTCGACAGAGAATAATTAAATTTTAAAAGAAACACACATTGTGCTGTAACAAAACTCTTGTTACAGTTGTCTTATTATGTAGAAACTCAAAGTAAGGAAAATTTTAATTTAAATTTTAACAACTAGCAATCAATTAGTTATAAATAAAATCAAAACATTTTTACTACTTTGTATTGCATGATACTAAATTTATTACATATCTTTGCAATGTAAAATAATAACAGATACAAGCTTCTAAACTAATTAAAAAGTAAACTCATGAAAACGCCACTACTCATCGCAGCTATATTTTTCACCGGATTGACATTTGCCCAAGAAAAAAAAACAGATTCTCTAAAAACTAAAAAAATAGAAGAAGTTGTATTGACTAAGCAAGTCTTCAAAAAACAAAGTGACCGTTTCGTTTATGACGTTGCCGCTTCACCTGTTACCAAAGGAAACACAACTTTTGATCTCTTGAGACAAACTCCCCTGCTTTCTACAACCGATGATAAAACTTTGAAAATTGCAGGAAAAAATAATGCGCTGATCTACATCAACGGTAGAAAAACCAATATGGATGCAGAATCTGTTACACAATTTCTAAAAAACACACCTGCTGAGAATATTCAGAAAATTGAAGTGATTACAGTGCCAGGAAGTGAGTTCCAAGTAGAATCTTCAGACGGAATTATTAATATCGTCCTGAAAAAGAAGATGAGCGACGGGCTTAACGGAAACATGAGAATGTCTAATTCTCAGAATAAATACAATGGCAGTTCTGCAAGTTTCTCTGCTAATTACAGAAAAGATAAATTGGGAATCAGCGCAAACCTGAGCGGAGGTGAAAATATTCAGGCTCAAAGCTACATTTTGAAAAACGGAACAGACTTAGTAAAAAATGAGTCAATTGGAGATATTGACGATCCTAACAAAAATTTAGGCGGATACCTGAACTTTGATTATCAGTTAAATGATAAAAGCAATTTAGCATTATCATGGAATTCTTGGGCAAACAAAAGTTATGGCTCTACTGTTGAACTTTTAAATACTTTAAATGTTTATAAAGCAGACGGAAGCCTATCAAAAACAGATATTACCCGTTCCAGCAATATTGAAAATGCAAGAAATTATAATAATTCGGTAAACTTAAACTACGAGTTAAAAACAGATTCTTTAGGAAGCAAACTTAATCTGAACGCGGCTTACCTTATCTATAAAAGATTTCAAAATTCTGACAACAGAACCTTGGTACAAAGACCTTCCGGAGCTTTTGATCAGTACAGACAAAATGTAATTCAGGATATTCCTCAGATTGTCAACAACTTTTCAAGCACAGTAGATTATATTCAGAAATTTAAAAAAGACCTGACTATTTCTATCGGAGGGAACTTCAATGCTACTCAAACAGATAACGACACAAAAAACTTTTTCAACTACTATGATGAAAATGGAAATCTGGAAAGCGCTAAAGCAGACCTTAATCATTTCATCTATGACGAAAAAATCTATGGTGCTTATCTTACATTTGAGAAAAAGTTTTCTGATAAATTTTCAGGAAAAGTTGGAGCAAGATATGAAATCACAAAAAGTTTGGGTACTTCTGAAATTCCGGATCAACCGATGCAAGAGTTTGAAAGAAACTATAATAATTTACTACCATACTTGAGCTTTAACTACGCCATCAATGACAAAAATAATATCTCCTACGCATTTTCAAGCAGAATGAGAAGACCAAGTTTCTGGGAACTGAATCCTGTGAAAAACATTCTTACACAGGATAATTACACCCAAAATAACCCTTTCGTAAAAGCTTCATCCACCTATAATCAGGAATTGACTTATATGTTTAAAAATTCTTATTTCCTGATTCTGAATCATTCTTATTTTAAAGATGTTATCACTCAGGTTCCGCTACAGAGAGATATTGTAAGAGATGGTGTAACATATCGACAATTGGCTTACATCAGAACCAATTTTGGAGACAAACAGGAAATGTCTGCAATGCTGGGAATGCAGAAAACATTCTTCAATCAATACCTAACAACAAATTTCAATATCGGTGTACAACATAACATCAATAAAGGTACTTTGAATACAGATCCAACAACAGGGCAGGTTTTTGATACCTACATTAACGATAGAAAATCATCAAGTATTGTCATTCAAACCAACAACACCATCCGTTTAGATAAAAAGAAAACCTGGTTTTTAGGCGTTAATTATTTCTTCGTAGACAAACAGCAAATCGAATTGGGAATGTTGAATAACCTGATGAGTTTAGATTTAAGCATCAAGAAAAATTGGAACGACTGGACGTTTGCTTTAAACTTAAATGATGTCTTAAGAACAAACATCGTAGAAATCGAAGATTATCAGGCCAACGGAAATTACAATTATGTAAGAAACGACCAATTCAGAAGAGGCGGAACTTTCAGCATCACATACAATTTCGGAAACCAGAAAGTAAAAAAGGTGAGAGACATCGAAGGCGCATCAGACGCCATCAAAAGCAGAACACGTTAACATTCAATCTTCATATATTTTATTTTGTACAGAAACCTGCCAAGAAATTGGTGGGTTTCGTTTATATTTAAGTATGAATAAATTTTTCGCATTTTTATGTTTAATTGTATTGTTTAGCTGTAAAGAAAAAACAATAACGATTAGCAAAGACATTACATTTGATCAACAAATGGATATCTCTTACGGTAACGATCCCGAACAGAAAATGGATCTTTATATTCCGAAAAATAGAGATTCTGTAAAAACAATTTTCATAATTATTCATGGCGGAGGCTGGAAAGCAGGAAAGAAATCTGACCTTACCTACTTCACACTATCAATGATGAAGAGATTTCCTCAAAGTGCTTTTGCGAACATCAACTATAGACTTGCAACTGAAACAAGCTTCGCACTCTCGAATCAGACTGATGACATCCAAAAAGCGATTGACTATTTAGTTGGCATTACACCGATTAAATCGAAGTTTATTCTTCTTGGGAACAGTGCGGGCGGGCATTTGGCAATGCTTTATTCTTATCGCTTCGATGAAAAAGACAGAATAAAAGCTGTGGTGAATATTGTAGGACCATCAGATTTATCAGATCCTAATTTTAAAAACTATTCAGATTATTCGTTTGTTGAAAATCATTTGGTTGATCCTGCAGCAATTCCAAAAGGAATTTCTATAGGAAATTTTGCGAGTCCTGTTTATTGGGTAAATAAAAATTCTCCTCCGACTCTCTCTTTCTATGGAAATAATGATCAGGTTATTCCATTATCACAAAAAGGAATTTTAGATTCAGTTTTAAATAAAAATGAAGTTTCAAATCAATCTTTCGAATTTCACGGTGGGCATCTTGATTGGACGAATGAAAAAAATGCACCTTTTTTAATTAAAAAAATTGATGAATTTCTGAAACAAATCAAATAAAAAAACGCTTTGAAAATTTCAAAGCGCCTTAGCTAATTAGCATAAATATTTTTACGAATTTTAAAATCATTCAGACTTCACAACCTCTGTTCTCTCAGAAATTCCATTAGCATTAAACGCTTCAATCTGGAAATAATAAGAGTCTACTCTGTCTGCTCCAGTGAAGAAATATTCGTTTTTACCGTACACCATGATGCTTCCATATAACTTGTCAGGAGATTTCCCCCAATAAATAACATAACCGTCAGCTTCAGAGTTTTGTTGCCATTTCATCCAGATGCTTCTTCTCTCACCATATTTTTTCGCATCAGCTCTTAACGGAACAAATCCTTGAACTTTTCCGGGTTTCGTTCCCGCTCCTTTTCCGAATACTCTGAAACCGCTTAGTGCAAACTTTCCTGTCGGCATTTTGAGGTTTTCCATTTTTAAATATCTTGCTTCGGCTGGTTTTTCTAATTCTACATAATCGTGAGGTACGTCTTTGGTGTTTTTGCTTTTATCGACAATAGCCTTCCATTTTTTGCCGTCATTAGAACCTAGGATTTTATACTGATGCATTTTCCCTTCAGTTTTTCCCATAAATTCTACATCCTGATCGGCATAATTGACCTGAATGGCATTAATGGTAGAGACTTCACCTAAATCAGTCTGAAACCACTCTCCTGAATTTCCGGTTTTTGCACTCCAATACGTTTTGATATCTTCATCCACCGCATTATTAGAATGATAGCCACCTAAAGTGGATGAAACCTGAACGGGTTTGTTATAATTCAGCAACATCCAATTGGTGAAAAGTCCTTTTGAGAAATCTTTTCCTTGTGCAAATTGAGGAAGTAAAGTCGGATAATCTCCGTAAGCCGTGTTGGTGTACATCACATCATCCTTATCAAAACCTGCAGGCCAGATTCCTAAACGTCTTTCGAAATTATTTTTAGTGGAAATAAAAATCGTTGAAACGTGCCACCAGTTTTTAAAATTATCCTCAAACGTAGCTCCGTGTCCCGCTCCTCTTGCAAACCCTCCCGGTTTGTAAGAAAATGGATTATGCTGCTGATATTCGTAACCTTCTAAAGGATTTTTTGAAACATACACTCCGTCAGAATAACCGCTGAATTCTGTTGCCGGAGCACCGTACTGCATATAATATTTGTCTTTATACTTCGTTACCCAAGCTCCTTCTACAAACGGTTGCAGAAAAACATTATCATTATATTCACCAAATCTTTCCCAACCATGATCTTCAGGTTTCAGTCTTAAAATAGGCTTTACAAAACCTTCAGACTGCAGGTTTTTTACTTTCACTTCTGTTCCCAAAAGCGGCCACTCGTTGCTTGACCCCCAATACAAATACAGTTTATTTTTATCTTCATCATAATGAAAAGCAGGATCCCAAGCTCCAACTTTTAAAGTATCAACGGCAATTTTCCAATCGTCCACAGTTGGGTTTGTAGATTTCCAGATCGGGAAATCAGATTCCCAGGTTGAGCCGTACACGTATAAAGTATCTTTCATTGCCCAAACTGCAGGAGCATTCAGATCGTGGGTGTATTTATTGTCTCTAAGGAATTTTCTTTTGACAAATTTCCAGTCAAGCATATTGTCGCTGTGCCAATACCCTTCCTGATTGGTAGAAAACAGAAAAAGTTTTTTCTGAAAGTTAACAATTACCGGATCGGCTGTTGCACGGTGCTTTCCCTGTTTTGAAAAGACTTCAAAAGGCGTATAACCGTAATCGATGTTTATGGGGTTACAATAGGTTTTTTGCTGGGCATTGATAGAAAACCCTAACAGAACCGCTAATAAAAGAATGTGTTTTTGCATTGGAATAATTTCTTGAAGACAAATTTAATTAAAGTTTTTTGGGTAGGTCTCATTTTGAGAAATTAATGGTAGTGAAAGAAAGATTTGTGTGATTACGTTTACTATTTGATATAAATGGCTCAAAGTCGGGAAACTTTGCGCAGCGGTTGATTCGTTAACTAAAGCATTATATATTAAACACTCATACCTATAATATAAATTATCTAGCTTTTAGAAAATTTAGCCACTCTATACATAATGCTCTAAAATCCTCTAATGAGCATGTAAAAGTATATTTATTCTGAGCATCTTGATCCCAATATTCTATCCCGTTGGGTTCAATAAAAGCAATGTCATCATATTTATTTGTTAAACCTGTATCGTTAATTTGATCATAGTGACCTGCAATTGCTAAGTCAAGGTTTTGAATAATTTCCTCAAGAATTTTAGTATCAGTAAAAGCTTTTATATGTACCATATCCCAATCATCAGTTTCCGCAGTTTTAAAAGTGTATCCATTAACTGTTTTTTTAACTAATTTAATTCCTCTTTGTTGTAATATTCCCATATCTTTCGTTTAGCTATCAATCTTTATTATAATTATTATACTTCGCAAATTCACATTTGCTCAAAGTCTTTGCACAGCAGAGGATTTTGCGGAGCAGAGGATTCGGGTGGCAGCGGAGATACTAAGTGCTCAAAGTCGGAAGACTTTGCGCAGCGGCGACTTTTCGGAACGAGAAAAATCATTGATTTTCAATAAATAAACCACACATATTTAAACATTCTTCATAAAATGACTTTTTCATCTTATTGTTCCAAACAATTTTTCGATCAGCATACTCAAAAATTAAATCCTTGTTTGGAAGAAAGGTATTATTAGGATTATGTCGTCTGGATCTGAATTTAAAGATATACTCAATATTTTTTTTGATTTTCATTTGCTTCAAAAAATAGTTATTACATGTCTTAGAAATGATAAAAATTCCTTTGTCCTTTCTCAAACCTATATCTATAATATAAAATGATTTAGTAGAATCTATTTTAACAACTTTAGATTTTACCTCCACAATAGTTTCTTGAGCTTTAGTTTGGTTCGTTATAATTATTAAATAAATTATAGCAGTATTTAAAAACGTTTGTATTTTCATGTATTTTTTATCCGTCTCAAATTTTAGATTCTAAAGTATAATATTTAAAATATTCATTTTGACTCCTGAATGTAGCATAGTCATCTCCTTTCTACGCAAAGTATCTCGACTTCGAATTGTTTATCAAAATACAAAATTACCTCACCGCTACGCAAAGTCTCCTGACTTTGCGTAAAAACTCTCAATCTTGGTCATAATTATTATACTTCCAAAATTCACTTTTTTTAGTAACATCTACTACGGGATTGTCAGCTATTTCAATTTCAATTAACCCCTTGCCATTTACATAATAGCTTGCTGATGAATAAATATAATCCTGAGCTTTTTCTACAAATCCCGCTCGTATCGGGTTGAGATGGATATAGTTCAGTTTATCCCCAAAGAAAATGTAAGGTATAAATTTCTTCGGCGTGATTGCCATATTGCCAAAACTGAAAGTTCTTATTTCTGAAATGTGTCTCTGTTGCCTTGGCAAATCTTTCCAACATCCACTCACGTCGGCTTTCCGGATTGTTTTGAATTGCTAATACAATATTTTTTGATGTATATTTTTTTAAATCTCTAATTAGATCTGAGAGTTGACCATCTTTTGACTGTATGATTAAATGGATATGATTGGTCATAATTACATATCCATAAATCAGCATTCCTTTATTCTGATTGCAGTATTTTAAACAGTCTATAACAATATCTCTGTAGTTTTTTCTTGAAAATACGTCAATCCAATCAACAACCGTACAGGTGATAAAGTGAATTTTTTCCTGATCTCTTATAACGTAACCTTCTTTCATAATGTGCTTTTATCAAAGATAAGTTTTTTGCTTAATTATAAAAAGCAGTTTAAGATTTTAATAATTAGTTGCTCAAAGTCTCCCGACTTTGAGCAGCGGTGAATCAATAGTTTTTTTTAAAAAAAATCTTAATTTTCCCAAAAAATCTTTAGATATACTTAAGTTTTCAGCATAAAAAACTTCTGATTTAAAATCAGAAGCTATATTTTGTTAGAATCAAAACTTATTATTTTTTAGGGAGGAATACTTCAGCCAACATACATCTTGCGCTTCCACCACCATTCACTTCAATTGTATTTAAATCTGAGTAAATGATTTCGCAATATTTTTCAATATTTGAAACTTGTTCAGCATTTAATGACTGGTATGCAGTTTGGCTCATCACCAGAAACTTTTCACCATCTACATTCTGAACCTGAAGCATATTTCCTGCAAACTGCTGCATTTGTTCTTCAGAAATTTCAATAATTTCTTTTCCTGAATTTTTAATGGTTTCAATGACTTTGCTTCTTTCTAATTCGTTATCGATGCAGTCAAGACAAATCACCACAAACTTATCTGCCACGCACATCATCACGTTGGTATGGTATATTGGAAGTCTTTCTTCTCCCACGTTTTGAAAAGAATGAAAAACAACAGGTGTGAAATCATATTTAGAACAAAATTCTCTGAATAAATTCTCATCTAATCTCAAAGAAACCGAGCCGTAAGCTATTTTATTATCGTGATCGAAAATCATACTTCCAGTCCCCTCCAAAAAATGTCCCTGAATTTCAGGTAATGACCAATCGTCGATTTCAGCAACTTCAAAACCTTGGTTTTTGATGCTTTCTATGATATCTTCTCTTCGTTCAACCCTTCTGTTGGTAGCGAACATCGGATATAAAACCACTTTTCCATCGTTGTGAAAACTCACCCAATTATTTGGAAAAATAGAATCTGGCGTGTGAGGATTCATGGTATCTTTTATCGTAATGACATTGATTCCTTTACTTTTCAGTTTTTCAACAAAAATTTTAAATTCTGCTAAAGCTTTAGACTGAATGTCTGCACCTTTCTGCTCCACCTGAAAGTAATTGTTCTCCGCCGTTTCTGCATTATAACCGAATGCAATCGGCTCTATCATTAATACTGTATCTGTTGTTTGCATTGTTTTAGTTTTAGTGTGAGAGAGTTTAGAGTGAGAGAGTTTGTGAGCTTTATATTAAGTGAGCAATTGAGGGTCGTTTGAAAAATATTATTACTAAAACTCTTCCACTATCCGGCTCTAAAACCTCTGACTTTACTTCTCTTTCGGTGAAAATGTGCACCAATTTTTAGATTGATTCATCATGTTAACCAACATCCCTATTATTTGATTATACTGATTATTTAAATTATTAAATTGTTCCTCGCTAATGTATTTGCAAGCTAATGAAAACTGTAGCCGAGTTTGTGATTCTCTCGCTTCACCTTCAGAGTCTGTTAGTTTTGCTACAAAAGATTTTTCATATTTTCTCTTTCCCCAAGCTTCGCTGATATTTGCAGAAACTGAGCGAGATGACCTTCTGATATGATCTGTAAGTGAATAGCGTTCATCTTGAGGAAGCGTTTTCGAAAGTTCATAGATTTCCATTGCGGCATCAAAAGACTTTTGATAAACTTTAAGATCTTGATGAAATTTAATTGTTGACATATTTGTATTTTTATCAAAAATAAAAAAAATATCAATATCTCTCTAATTCCAAAATTCTCAGACTCTAGAACCCTAAAACTCGCCAGCAAGGTTACTCTCTTACCAAAGGCATCGTAGAACACCTCAACAAACCTCCCATTTTAGAAATCTCTCTGTACGGAATTTCTTCAACCGTCATTCCCCATTCGTTTCTGAGGTGATTATTCATTCTTGTAAATGAACTGTCTGAAACAACGACTTCAGGTGAAATTGAGAAAATATTTGGGAACATTTCAAACATTTCTTCGTCATTGACATGGAAACAATTTTCTTCTCCGAAAATATCGAGGATTAAGTTGTAATCGCTTTCGTCAACAAAACCGTTTTTGTAAACAATACATTTATCACTACCAATAGGATTGAAGGTGCAATCTAAATGTAAAATTCCCTGATAAGGTTCTCTGTCGTTTTTCTTTAATTCAAAATCCAAAATTCTTTTCTTTGGAAAATATTCTTTTAAGATTTCGATTGCATATTCGTTGGTACGAGCTGTTTTGTAATTTCTGTAATCTTGTGAAAAGCAAGTTCCAATGAAAATAAAGTCATTCCACACGATAACATCTCCACCTTCGATGTGAGCAGTATCGGGAAGATTAATAATATCTCTCCATTTTACTTTTTCAAAGATTGATCGGTAAGCATCTTGTTCGTCGGCACGATCAGCGATGACGTTTGAAATAATCATTTTATCATCAATCACAAAAGAAACATCTCTTGCAAAAACCTGATTGTAATCTTTGATAATGCTCGGACGAAGAACTTCTACATCGTATTTTTTCAATACTTTTTCAAAAGCTTCCATTTCAGCAATGATGTCTTTTTCTTTAGGATAAATATTGTGCTGGATGGAATGGTATGACTTTGCATCATAACTTTCCTCTAAAGTTGGATCCGGACCCATTGAATTGGGCTGACCCAAAACTACTGATTTTAGTCTGCCGGTTTCGTTTTTGATATTTAGTTTCATAAAAATTCTTCTGATGTATTGGCTTTAAATAAAGCATTCTGTACATAGCATGAGCCACAAATATAATGAAACGGCGTTGAAGTCAAAAATTTAATATTGAATAAAATGCATAGAATTTATGCCTAAAATATTGGCTTGAAATGCTGAGGGAATATTCAAATTCTATCTGCTTAATTTCGCTTTTTTAGATAGAAATATGGGATGCCTGTTGAAATTGAAGGATATTATCTTTAAGGTCAAAAATACAGTTCGTAATTCTGGGTTATTTTAAATGATTATTCATTAAGAATTTGTGGAAATCATCATTTTTGAATGACCAAAACATCATATTAGGTTCATCTTATTTGAATATTTTTGATTTTATTATAAAGGAGACAATATCAATGAGCGGATTGATTAATGATATTTTTCTCTGCTACAAACATTCCGCTCCTACGGAGCTCAGCTTAGGGGTAAGGGGGGGCTTCTACACACATGACGCTCCTACGGAGCTTATTCGATTGCTAACTCTTTTCTTTAAAAAAAAATATAATTTCTATTGTGGATATTTATTGGTAAAAATTTAAAATCACATATAATTAAGGCTTTAACTAAAAGAACAAAAAAATCCCAAAGCAAAAAACTTTGGGATTTTAAATTTATTTGAGAAAACAATATTATCTGTTGGTAATATCGATGTAATCTCTTTTTTGAGCACCTTGGTAAACCTGTCTTGGTCTTCCAATCGGGTCTCCTTTTAATCTCATTTCTTTCCATTGAGCGATCCATCCCGGAAGTCTTCCTAATGCGAACATTACGGTAAACATTTCTGTAGGAATTCCTAACGCTCTGTAGATGATACCTGAATAGAAATCTACGTTTGGATACAATTTTCTTTCGATGAAGTATTCGTCTTCAAGAGCAACTTTTTCCAATTGCATTGCAATATCAAGCGCTTTGTCTTCAATTCCCAATGCAAGTAACAAATCGTCAGCAGCTTTTTTGATGATTTTCGCTCTTGGATCAAAGTTTTTGTAAACTCTGTGTCCGAAGCCCATCAAACGGAAGCTGTCATTTTTATCTTTAGCTTTCTCCACCCACTTGTTAACGTCTCCACCATCTTTTTCAATTAATTCAAGCATTTCGATAACTGCCTGATTTGCACCACCGTGAAGTGGGCCCCAAAGTGCAGAAATACCCGCTGATACTGAAGCAAAAAGACCTGTATGAGCAGAACCTACCATTCTTACAGTAGATGTAGAACAGTTTTGCTCGTGGTCAGCATGAAGGATTAATAATTTATCTAAAGCAGCTGTAACTACAGGATTGATTTCAAACTCTTCATTTGGTAATCTGAAAGCCATTTTGTAGAAATTCTCTACATAGTTCAGGCTATTATCTCCGTGGTTTAATGGTAAACCTAAAGTTTTTCTGTACGTCCAAGCTGCAAGGTGAGCAAATTTAGCAATCAGCAATTCTGCAGCAAGATCCATCTCTTCTTTAGACTGTACGTTAACAGCTTTAGGATTAAAAGCAGTCAATGCAGAAGTAAGAGAAGATAAAACTCCCATTGGGTGAGCAGAACGAGGGAAAGCATCGATGATTTTTTTCATCTCCTCTGCTACGAAGTTATATTTTTTGATATTACCGTTGAAAGTTTCAAATTGTTCTTTTGTAGGCAATTCACCGTGTAACAAAAGGTACATTACCTCAGTAAAGTTTGATTTCTCAGCGATTTGCTCGATAGGATATCCTCTGTAGAACAATTCTCCTTGGTCACCATCAAGATAGGTAATCTCGCTTAATGTAGCACCTGTGTTTTTGTATCCTAAATCTAGGGTAATAAGACCTGTTTGGTCTCTTAATTTTGAAATATCTATTCCTCTGTCTCCGATTGTACTATCCACGATTGGATATTCATACGAATTACCGTCGTAATTCAATATAACTTTGTTGTCTGACATTATTTAATTTATTTTTTTTAAATATACTATTTATTATAAAATACGGCAAACAAAAAATTTCGTTCGCCGTTATTTATAAATTCAATTGATTATCTTTTGATTTTAAAAGCATCTAATCCAGGGAAATAAGCAGTATCCCCCAAAGCTTCTTCAATTCTCAACAATTGGTTGTACTTCGCCATTCTGTCTGATCTTGAAGCAGAACCAGTTTTGATCTGGCCGCAATTCATTGCAACTGCTAAATCTGCGATGGTAGAGTCTTCAGTTTCACCCGATCTGTGAGACATTACTGATGTAAACCTATTGTGTTGAGCCATTTGTACTGCTGCCATTGTTTCAGAAAGAGAACCGATTTGGTTTACTTTAACCAAAATTGAGTTGGCAATTCCTTCGTCAACCCCTCTTTTTAATCTCTCAACATTGGTTACGAATAAATCGTCACCTACCAATTGTACTCTGTCACCGATTTTATCGGTTAACATTTTCCAACCTTCCCAGTCATTTTCCTGCATACCGTCTTCAATAGAGATGATTGGGTATTTATTTGCCAATTCAGCTAAATAAGAAACCTGCTCGCTGCTTGTAAACTGAGCTGCATCTGGAGTCTGGAATTTTCTATAATCGTAAACTCCGTCTTTGTAGAATTCTGAAGCTGCGCAATCTAATGCGATCATTACATCATCACCTGGTTTGTAACCCGCTTTTTCGATAGCTTGAAGTAAAGTATCCAAAGCATCTTCAGTTCCTTTGAAAGTTGGCGCAAAACCACCTTCGTCACCTACTGCAGTAGAAAGACCTCTTGAATGAAGAATCGCTTTCAGGTTGTGGAAAATCTCAGTTCCTTTTCTCAGTGCGTGAGAGAATGAATCTGCTTTTACCGGCATTACCATAAATTCCTGAAAAGCAATCGGGGCATCTGAGTGAGATCCACCATTGATTACATTCATCATCGGAACAGGAAGTGTATTTGCATTAACACCACCGATATATTTGTATAAAGGCATTTTTAGTTCAGCAGCAGCAGCTTTTGCAGCAGCCAAAGAAACACCTAAAATTGCATTAGCACCGATATTCCCTTTGTTTTTTGTTCCGTCTAAATCGATCATGATCTGATCTAAAAGGTTCTGATCATAGACCGGAAGACCCACCAACTCAGGAGCAATTACTTCTCTTACATTTTCTACAGCTTTAGAAACACCTTTCCCCATCCACTCAGAACCGCCATCACGCAATTCTACTGCTTCATGTTCTCCGGTAGATGCTCCAGAAGGCACTGCAGCACGACCCATCGCGCCACTTTCTGTAAATACATCAACTTCAATTGTAGGATTTCCTCTTGAATCCAAAATCTGTCTCGCTTCTATGTAAGAAATGTAACTCATTTTTTGTTTATTTATAGTTTAGACAAATTTAATTAAAAAATAAGTTTTTTCGTTATTCGAAGTATGGTAATTGATGTTTTTTGAGTTAAATTTTAGTTAATATTAAGATAAAAAAGCTACTCTCTTTGAAAAGGCTCAAAAGAAAGTAGTATATCATTTTGCTTTTTAAAATTTGAAGCTAATTCCTTTTAATCATCAAAACGCATTGCTTACGGATTAGGAGTTGATAATTGTAAAAATTTCCCTCTTTGTGTATTAGTTAAGTTATAAGTTATTGCAAAGAAAATTCCTATCTTATAACTGTTTACGTATTTTGTCTCATCAAGATTAAAACTTGATGGCAAAGCTATTTGACCAGTATATTTCTGAAATTCGGGATTCATTTCTTTGATTTTTTTAAACGAAGGACCAGCAGTAAATATAACCTTATTAGATCTACCCCAAAGTAAACTAGGACCTATATATATTGAACTGATATCGAAATTAGCAACGTCTAAAGCCGTTCCAAGAGAAAAACCAAAGGCAATATTGTTACTACTTCTCTTACTTGCATGTAGCAAACCAACTAACTTTGGGGAATAATCACTTTTTGTGCTACTTAGGAGATATTTATTTCCAACATTATCTTCATTAATTACATACTCTTGATTTTTCGATCCAAAATCCAGACTCACACCAACTCCAAAATCTAAACGCATTCCGCCTTTCACAAACTCCTTGTATGAAAATTTCTTGGTTGAACTGAAAATTACATATTCATCATCAATTTTCTTTTTCTCTTTAATATCAATATCGAAACTAAGATAATCTCCATAAGCTTGTATTGGCTCAGAAACATAAACATAGGAATCTTTATTTAATAAAACTCTATTAACAATCTCTACATAATTGAGTTTTTGATGAAGATTCATCTTATTAATATCTACGTCTGTTTTTGTTATATATGTTTTCCACTCATCAATTTCTTTTTTAATGTTTTCTGAAACAAAAGTATTTCCGGTACTATTAAATTCCAAAATAATATCTTGAACTTCTTTTGAATCAAGAAAATCTTTAAACTCGATTTTACATTCTAAATATTCGTTTAATGTGACATATTTATCCTCATGTTTTTTTGCATTTAATATGGCTGATCTTTCAAACGAATCCAATGTATTTGTTTTTAGATTAGAATCTTGATATAATTTTTTATAAATGTCATAAGTCAAATGAGGAGTATTAATTTTTTCCAAATAATTATTATAACTACCATTCATTTTATTAATAACATAAACATATATTTGCATTCTTTGAGATAGTACGGATAACTTTTTCTTGAATTCAGAATACAACTTATTAGCAGTATCAGGTTTACTTGATTTAAAATCTAAAGCTTCATTTGATATGTTTAAATCTTCGCTGCTAAAATCTTTGGATTGTGATAGATTTTTAATTATAAAATTTTGTTTTTCTAATTTTTTATCAAAAATCTGTAACTCAATATTTGCAGATGTTGGTACTTTCCCATCTATATTATCTGTTTTTGCAGGAGCTCTTAACCCAATAGTACTATCAAGATCTTCTCCTATTATTCCTTTAATAACAGGATTATAAAATATTCGGTTGATATTTTTTATTTTAAAAACAATCGGTTTTCCAAATTCCGGCTCTACACCATTTTTTTCAAAGATCCCTTTTGAGAAATCGTACACTATTGAATCTTGTTTTTGCGCAAATAATGGACTGCAAAAAATCATTGTTAGATAAAAATAAATTTTAGTTTTCATGGCTAATAGTTTTTAAAGTTTACACTTCAAATTTCGTCCTTGCAATAAAATAAATCAATTACACGAAAGGGTGATTCTAACAACAAAAAGCAGCACCATAAAATGATGCTGCTTTTTTAAATATTTTTAAGGAGATTATAAATTAATCTTGAAAAAAATAGAAGTTCCTTTTTCTGTGGATGAAATTTCAAATTTTCCGCAGGATTCTTTCATTCTGCGATCCATATTCCTGAGACCGTTCCCTGATGCATTTTCTATTTTAAATCCTCTACCATTGTCTGATATTTCCATAATCAAATATTTACTCTCCTGAATAAACGAAAGCTTTAGTTGATCTGCACCACTATATTTATACGCGTTATTTAAAGCTTCTTTGATACAGAGAAACATACTACGTCTTAATTCTGTTGAGATAGGTGTCTCCGAAACAATTTGATCTCTATCAAAAGTCAACACAATCGGTGTCTTTTTCAAAAAACCCTCCGCATAAATTTTAGCATATTCAACGAAACTTCCAACGGTATCATTTCCTGAATTTAAACTCCAAAGCATTTCGCGCATTGAGATATTCATTTCTTCGGAAGTTTTTAGGAGTTCATTGATATCGTTTATTAAATCTTCGTCATCTGCTTTTTGTTTTAGAAATTCTGCCTGAAGTTTGAGTGCGGAAATTCCTGCTCCGAGATCATCGTGCATGTCGTGAGAAATGCGTTCACGTTCTAGCTCTATAGACTTTTGTTTTTCGAGTTCTTTTTGGAGAAGTTGGTTTTGGTATTCGGATTCTTTGAGTTGGTTTTCTCGTAAATGAAGAAGTTGTCTTTTATTGTACATTAAAATCACAAAAATTATAAAACAAACAAATAACATCATTATTGAGATTGCAATAATGTAAGCTAATTTTATATCATCCTGAATATGAGTCATAAATTTAAATTCTTTTCATATTTTATTAGTGAGATATAAAACATAATATACATCCCAATATTAATAATATTCTGCCCTTCTCTTAAAAATTGCAGAAATTCTTTATCTTCTTTTGCAAAATAAAACATCGGGGCAACCCTAAAAAGGAAAAAACAACTCCACATTAATAATGCTGTAGATATCCAAAACGTAGGGTCTTCAGTAATTTTGTATTCATCAAAAAAAGAAATTTTCTGATAAAACCATAAAATAGAATTGACAATAAAAAATGATAAAAGTGCTATTCCTATATTTTTATCAAAATCTAAATCTAAAAAATTCGAAAAAAATAGAATATGAATTAAAACTATTATCGTTGTAAAAAAAGATATTTTTTTTAAATTATTTATTAGAATTTTAGAAAAATAAAAATAGAAATATATTATAGAAAAAATATCATATAAATTATATAATAATCCAATTTTAGATTCTGGATATATTATATAAAGTAAAAAAGAAACGGTATCAGTCAGAAAAGAAACTGCCAGATAAATTAATAAATAATTTTGAGCAGAAAGGCTGTACCTTCTGCTCAAAATATATGATTTTATAGCTACTAATAATAAAATTATTTTATATATTATTCCTATAATCATTTTTATGGTCTTAAATCTCCCATATCAAAATGAGCAAATCTTCCTGTTGAAATTGTTGGTACATTACAATTAATTCTAAGGATTTCCAACATCAGATTTGGTCTAACTGAGCCATTATAAAACCTTCCTCCTCTTAGAAAGAAACACGAACCATATCTTATAAAATTATTATTAATTTTGCTCATTGGATATGTAATATAAGTGGTAATATTTCCGTATTTTGCTATATTTAGATAATAATCTTCAAAGGCATCTATATATCTTCCATAATTAGCTACATCATTCATATCAAATATGAGATCTTCTCTATCTAATATATAAACCGAGCTATCGTCAAATGAACTATGATTTGCATTCTCATTATCATTGTTAAACCAAAATAATAATGAGACATTATTATCTTTAAGAATGAAATAAATATGTAAGTAGCTCCAATTTCTTGGTTTCTCTATATGCATGATACTATCAAGATTATTTACTTTAAAAGATGAAGGTAAATAATCTTGATATATTTGTCCATTGCTTGCTAATACTGATGATTGTTCTGTTGATATTTCATCCGCCATTAAAATTTTCAAAAAGCCATCGTTACCAATAAATCCTTCACAAGGAAACGCTCTTATTCTCTCAATTAGTAATTCTTTTAATTGTTCACAATTGTTTTGATTTTCATCCATAATTTCTAGTTTTTAAAATAGTTAAATTTATTAATAGCCTCCACTTTATTATTGACGTGGAGTTTTCTGTAAATGTTTCCGACGTGTTTTTTTACCGTATCGATGCTTACAAATATTTTATCTGCGATTTCTTTATATAAAAGTCCTTGAGATAACAATTCTACGATTTCCGTTTCACGTTTTGTGAGTTCTTCAAAATCTTTCACTTCAATTCTTTTCTTTTCAAAATGAGCTAAAACTCTTCTTGCAATAGAAAAACTCATGGGAGCGCCTCCGTTGTAAACGTCACGGATTGATGACAGAATCTTATCCATACTCTCGCCTTTGATGAGATATCCCAATGCGCCAGCTTTTAATGAATTGAAAATCATTTCGTCATTCTCAAAGCTTGTACACATAATGAATTGTGTTGTCGGCAAATCTTTTTTCAACTTTTCGATAATATCGATCCCAAGCATATCCTGCAGCTGGATATCCATCATGACTACGTCAGGAGAAAGATTAGATAAATTTTTGAGAGCAGCATTTCCGTCAAAAAACTGTGCGATCACCTTCATATCAGTCTGGTAATCGATCACTTTCTTCAACGCATTGTTGTAGTTTTTTTCGTCTTCTACTATGGCTATGGAAATGCTCATGTTATTTGATTTCGTTAAGACAAATTTCAACAGAAAACAAAGCAGAAACAATTACACATTTGTGTAATATTAGAATTTTGAGTTCAGGATTATTGGTTTGTTTTTTGTTTTTATTAAATTTAAAGAAAATTTCACAATTAGGGAATTAATTTAAATTAATAATGATAAAAATATATTGAATGAAAAAAGGTATTCTAATCGCTGCATCTTTTTTGGCTATATCGCAAATTAGCTGCAAAAAAAATGAGAGTGGAAATAAAGGAATTGTAAAAACCGAAAATTCTGAACAAATAGTTCTCGCAGACGACGGAAAAGCAGATTCAACAATTGCTTACAATGTTGATGTAAATGGAAAGAAAACCATCAAAACAGATTATGTTTATAAAGCAACCGACGGAACTTTGGTAAAAGTTGTTTATGACTATAATCCTGAAAAAAGAACTTTGAAAGTGACTAATAACAACAAGACTTTTGTACTGGAAAAGTCTGAGGCGAGAACCAATGAGACAATTTACGAAAAGGCAGATATGAAAGCTATTGTAAAAGGTGACAGTTTAATTATTCACCAGGGTGATAACATTATCGAATTAGTAAAAACTAAAATATAAAAAACAAAAAACCGCTCAGAATTCTGAGCGGTTTTTATTATACTTTCTGTAATAATGATCCATTTATCCAGCCATACAAAGGTTCTTCTCCTTCTTTAGGTTTTTCTAACACATACACATAAAACCAGCCTAGCTTACTTTTTAGGAATTCAACTTTAGCATCTTTCTGAAGTTGTCTTAGAGATTCAAATTCTGTACCTGCTCCTTTTCTAATATTGACGTTATTGACAGTAACTTTATAAATATCTGCAGTATCATCATCACGCCCGAATAATTTAGCACGAAAGCTTTCCATCGGAAAAGCCGGACCGGGATCGTTTTTTCTGTAGGGTGAAACATCATCATGTCCCAAAACTTCCTTGACGTTATAATTTTCCATTAATAGTTTACATACTTTAAAACATGCATCTATCTGTTTTTCGGTAAAACTGTGCCAATAGGTTACATTTTTTTCATGTTTATGTTTGCCTTCAACCACAACATCCTTAGGATATTCTTTTTCGAACCAAGAATAAAATCTATCATTTACTTTTGTTAGCCTTCCAGGATTATCTAGTTCGATCCCTATCGAAAAGTCATTCAACCCTGACCTGTCTGCCCATCTGCTTTTTCCGGCGTGCCAAGCTTTTTTACCAAATTCAATCATCTGGGTGATTTTTCCTTCCCTGTCTATGACAAGATGCGCCGAAGCTTTTGCAGCAGGATCTTTAAACCAGCTAATAGAACTTTCTGCACTGCGACCTGCCGTAAAATGAATAATTATAGTATTGGGATTCATGTCACCACCCTTATTTGGGGTGTCTGTAAAACTTATACTTTCATTGGAAAGTGTTTTTGATAATTTGTTTTTTAAAATTTTCATGTTTGTATTATTTTAATTTATACAAATATCTATCGTTTTCAAACATTAGTCAATTACACTTTCGGGTACAAAAAAACCGCTCAGAAATCCGAGCGGTTTTTTTTATATCTCTGTATGAATATTACTCACCAGCTTTTTCTTCAGTAGAATCTGTAGCTTCTGCCTTAGGCTCTTCTACTTTTTCTTCTACTACAGGAGCTTCAGCAACCACAGCTTCTTTCTTAGTAGCTGTTGTAGATCTTCTGCTTCTTCTTGTCGTCTTCTTCTCCTCAGCATTAGGATTATAAAGCTCATTGAAATCAACTAACTCGATCAAAGCAGTATCTGCAGCATCACCAGGTCTGAAACCAGTCTTGATGATTCTCGTATAACCACCGTTTCTTTCAGCGATTTTCGGAGCTACAGTTCTGAATAATTCAGTAACCGCTTCTTTACTTTGAAGATATGAAAAAACAATTCTTCTGTTGTGTGTAGTATCTTCTTTTGCTTTTGTTAATAGAGGCTCAACGTATACTCTTAAAGCTTTCGCTTTAGCTACAGTAGTGTTGATTCTTTTATGCTCAATCAGAGAACAAGCCATATTAGAAAGTAACGCGCTTCTGTGAGAAGCTGTTCTTCCTAAGTGATTGAATTTTTTACCGTGTCTCATTATTATTTAATTATCAGCGTCTAATTTATATTTTGCAACGTCGAAACCGAAGTTAAGACCTTTTGAATGCACTAATTCTTCTAGTTCTGTCAAAGATTTTTTACCAAAATTTCTGAATTTCATCAAATCAGACTTACTGTAAGAAACTAGTTCTCCCAATGTTTCAACTTCAGCCGCTTTTAGACAGTTTAAGGCTCTTACAGAAAGATCCATATCTGCTAATTTAGACTTAAGAAGTTGTCTTGTGTGAAGAGTTTCTTCATCGTATTGGATAGATGCCTTTACAGCTTCAGTTTCTAGAGTGATTCTCTCATCAGAGAACAACATGAAGTGATAAATCAATATCTTAGAAGCTTCAGTTAAAGCATTCTGAGGGCTTATAGAACCGTCAGTTTCAATATCTAATACTAATTTTTCGTAGTCTGTTTTTTGCTCTACACGATAATTTTCAATGCTGTACTGCACTTTTTTGATCGGCGTAAAAATAGAGTCAATAGCAATAGTTCCTACAGGAGCATTGTTTGACTTGTTCTGGTCTGAAGGTACATACCCTCTTCCTTTTTCTACATTAAACGTGATTTCGAAAGTTACATCTGAGTTTAGGTTACAGATCATCAATTCTGGATTAAGAATCTCAAAACCGTTGATCGATTTACCTAAATCCCCAGCAGTAATTACAGTTTGACCGGAAACTTTAGCAACAACCTGTTCGTTAGTTTGGTTTTCTGCCGTAGCTTTTAATCTTACCTGCTTAAGGTTAAGAATAATTTCGGTAACGTCTTCAATTACTCCTGGAATCGTTGAAAATTCGTGCTCTACACCTTCTATTTTGATAGATGAAATAGCGTATCCTTCCAGAGAAGAAAGCAACACTCTTCTCAAAGCATTACCGATTGTAAGCCCGAAACCTGGTTCTAAAGGTCTGAATTCGAATTGACCTTTAAATTCATCAGAGTTAAGTAGAATTACTTTATCGGGTTTTATGAATTGTAAAATTGCCATATTATTGGGTTGAGCAAAAATTTGATTAAAAAATTATTTAGAGTAAAGTTCGACGATAAGCTGTTCCTTGATGTCTTCCGGGATTTGGATTCTCTCAGGAGCAGATACGAAAGTACCTTGCTTTTTCTCATCGTTGAATTGTAACCACTCATAGTTTGCTTTAGAAGCTAAAGCATCTGCAACAACCTCTAGAGACTTAGATTTTTCTCTTACAGCGATTACATCACCAGCTTTTACCAAATAAGAAGGAATGTTAAGGATCTCACCATTCACTGTGATGTGTCTGTGAGAAGTCAACTGTCTTGCACCAGCTCTGGTTTTAGCAAAACCTAATCTGTATACAACGTTATCCAATCTTGATTCGCAAAGCTGTAATAAAACTTCACCTGTTACACCTTTACTTCTGTGCGCTTTTTCGAATAAGTTAGCAAACTGTCTTTCTAAAATACCATAAGTATATTTAGCTTTTTGCTTTTCCATCAACTGGACAGCGTATTCAGATTTCTTTGCTCCTCTTCTTTTGTTAACACCATGTTGTCCTGGCGGTTGGTTTTTTCTTTTCTCGAAGTTCTTATCATCTCCGTAGATTGCAGCACCAAACTTTCTAGCAATCTTTGTTTTAGGTCCAATATATCTTGCCATAATGGGTAAATTCTAAAAATTAAACTCTTCTTCTTTTTGGTGGTCTACATCCATTGTGTGGCATAGGAGTAACGTCAATAATTTCGCTAACCTCGATACCTGAATTGTGAATTGTTCTGATAGCAGATTCTCTACCTGCACCAGGACCTTTCACATACACCTTTACTCTTCTTAAACCAGCCTCGTGAGCTACGTTTGAGCAATTTTCTGCTGCCATTTGAGCAGCAAAAGGAGTGTTCTTTTTAGAACCTCTGAACCCCATTTTACCGGCAGATGCCCAAGAGATAACTTCTCCGTTTTTATTTGTTAAAGAAATGATGATGTTATTGAAAGAAGCTTGAATATGCGCTTCACCAATAGCCTCAACTTTTACTTTTCTTTTTTTAACTACTTTACTTTGTTTTGCCATAATTCCTAACGATTATTTACTTGCTTTTTTCTTGTTAGCAACTGTTTTTCTCTTTCCTTTACGGGTTCTCGAGTTGTTTTTCGTTCTCTGGCCTCTTAAAGGTAGTCCTAGTCTGTGACGTATTCCTCGTTGGCATCCTATGTCCATTAATCGCTTAATGTTCAATTGCACTTCAGATCTAAGCTCACCTTCTACTTTAATGTTTTCAGTGATGTAATTTCTGATTGCAGCCAATTCATCGTCATTCCATTCGTTGACTTTCTTGTCTTCGCTGATACCGGCAGCTTTAAGGATTTCAGAAGAAGTACTTCTTCCTACCCCATAGATGTAAGTTAAACCGATAACACCTCTTTTGTTTTTTGGTAAATCAATACCTGAAATTCTCGCCATAATTTAGCCTTGTCTTTGTTTAAATTTTGGGTTCTTCTTGTTGATTACAAATAGAACGCCTTTTCTGCGAACGATCTTGCAATCAGCACTTCTTTTTTTAATTGATGCTCTAACTTTCATTTGATATATATAATCTTTTAAAAAGGACAAATGGAATCTTTCGATTTCATTTGAAATATAATTATTATTTTATACTAATACAGTCATCAAAATGACTTCAATATTGAGTATTTATTTTTTAACAATAGCCAAATGGAGATCAAAAGATTCCATTTGGCATTTTGTTTAATATCTAAATGTAATTCTCCCTTTTGATAAATCGTAAGGAGACATTTCAAGTTTTACCTTATCACCAGGTAAAAGTTTAATATAATGCATTCTCATTTTACCAGAAATATGAGCGATAAGCATATGCCCATTTTCTAGTTCTACACGGAACTGGGCGTTCGAAAGTGCTTCCGTAATAACGCCATCCTGTTCAATATGTTTCTGTTTTGCCATAAATTAATATCCAGTCGATCTTGATAGTTTAGACTGCATTAAGCCATCATAATGATGATTCAGCAGATATGTGTTAATCTGTTGAACAGTATCTAATACCACCCCAACCATAATTAGCAACGAAGTTCCCCCGAAAAATAGGGCGAACGCATCTGTCTGAACAAGACTACCATGCACTATTGCTGGAAGGACTGCAAAGATAGATAAAAATATTGCACCTGGCAAGGTAATTTTTGATAAAATGTCATCTAAGTAATCAGCTGTCTCTTTACCAGGTCTTACCTTCGGTACCAAACCTCCGTTTCTTTTTAAATCATCAGCCATTTGGTTCACCGGAATTGTAATTGCGGTATAGAAAAATGAAAAGATAATAATCAATAGTGCGAACAATACATTGTACTGCCAGCTAAAAACATTCTTGAAGCCTGCAAGAAAAGTATTCGACTCATCAAATTTTGTCAATAAACCAGGTACAAACATTAATGCCTGAGCAAAAATGATTGGCATAACCCCAGCCGCATTAACTTTCAATGGAATCCACTGTCTTGCTCCCTGCATAAGATTTTTATTAACACCTCCTCTTGCCTGAGCTCTGCTTACATACTGAATAGGGATTTTTCTGACAGCAACAGATAGTACCACTGCTAAAAGAACAACCAACATCCAGAATATTACTTCAACCAAAATCATGATCGATCCTAATCCTCCTTTTCCGTTCTGTACAGCGATTTCCTGTACAAATGCTTCTGGTAATCTAGATAAAATACCTACCATAATAAGGATAGAAATACCATTTCCAATACCTTTATCAGTAATTTTTTCACCTAACCACATTGCAAATACAGAACCACCTACCAAGATAACAATACTTGGCAACCAGAACATAATAGAGTTTGGATCTACGAAATATGCAGACTGGAACTGAGCATACGGTAAGAATAATTGAGTAATAGAAGTTAAATAAGAAGGTGCCTGTACAAGACAAACCCCAATAGTTAACCATCTAGTAATTTGATTCAATGTATTTCTACCAGACTCTCCGTCTTTTTGAAGCTTCTGAAGATAAGGGATAGCCATCCCCATCAACTGAACAATAATAGAAGCAGAAATATAAGGCATGATACCTAACGCCATTACAGAAGCGTGGCTGAAAGCCCCTCCTGTAAACGACGAAAGCAAGCCAAGGAGACCTGCTCCTTGCTTGTTACCGCCTTGATTTTTATAATGCTCTAAGAGATCTCCTACTTCTGCAAGGTTAATTGCAGGTAAAGAGATGAAAGATGCGAATCTATACACAAGGATAATACCTAAAGTAAAGAGAATTTTGTCTCTCAGTTCTTTAAGGCTCCAAATATTCTTAAGGGTTTGTATAAATTCTTTCATTAGTAATATTATAAGGTAATTGCTTTTCCACCTGCTTTAGAAATCAATTCTTCTGCAGATTTAGTGAATTTATCAGCAGAAATTGAAACCGCAGATTTCAATTCACCTCTACCCATAATTTTCACTATTTCGTTTTTGGTAGCTAAACCGTTTTGTACCAAAACTTCTTTAGTAATATCTCCTGTTATAGATTTAGTATCAATTAAGTTTTGAATATCATCCAGGTTAATACCTCTGTATTCTTTTCTGTTTACGTTTCTGAAACCGAATTTAGGAAGTCTTCTTTGCAAAGGCATCTGTCCACCTTCAAAACCGATTTTTTGAGAATAACCAGCTCTAGCTTGCTGACCATTGTGACCTTTCCCAGCTGTACCGCCTTTTCCACTACCTTGTCCTCTACCAATTCTCTTTGAACTAAAAGTAGAACCTGCTGCAGGTCTTATGTTGTTTAAATTCATTTTAAAATTATTTTAAAAATTATTTTTGAACTTCAAGTAAGTGACTAACTGCAGCTATCATTCCTAAAATTGAAGGAGTAGCTTCGTGCTCTATAACTTGGTGAAGTTTCTTAAATCCTAATGCTTCAAGCGTTCTCTTTTGGGTTTTTGTTCTACCAATAGCGCTTCTTACTTGTTTTACTTTAATTGTTGCCATTGTATATTTATTAACCGTTAAACACTTTACTTAGAGAAACTCCTCTCATTCTTGCAACTTCTTCTGGTCTTCTGATGTCTAACAATGCTTTGAAAGTCGCCTTTACCACATTGTGAGGGTTTGAAGATCCTTTAGATTTTGAAAGGATATCGTGAATACCTGCAGACTCCAATACTGCTCTTACCGCACCACCGGCGATAAGACCTGTACCGTGAGAAGCTGGTCTCAAGAAGATATCAGCACCACCATATCTAGCAGAACTCTGGTGAGGAATTGTATGGTTCATTACAGGAACTTTTACTAAGTTTTTCTTAGCATCTTCTACTGCTTTAGCAATAGCAGAAGCAACTTCCTTAGATTTTCCTAAACCAAAACCGATAGTTCCAGCTTCGTCTCCTACAACAACAATTGCAGAAAATCCGAAAGCTCTACCTCCTTTAGTTACTTTTGTTACCCTGTTTACGGATACGAGACGATCTTTTAATTCTAATCCTCCCGGTTTTACTCTTTCTATATTATCTAGTCCTAACATATTTTCCGAAATTTAATGATTAGAATTTAAGTCCTCCTTCTCTCGCACCATCAGCTAGAGCCTTAACTCTACCGTGATATACGAAACCGTTTCTGTCAAATACAATAGCTTCAATTCCAGCAGCAATAGCTTTAGCAGCGATAGCTTTACCTACAGCAGCAGAAATTTCACTTTTAGTACCTTTAGCGTCTACGCCTTTTTCTCTCGAAGAAGCTGAAGCTAAAGTTTTACCATCTTTATCGTCTATTAACTGAGCGTAAATTTCCTTATTACTCTTGTATACAGATAATCTTGGCAATTCAGAAGATCCAGAGATTTTCCCTCTTACTCTTCTTTTTATTCTTATTCTTTTTTCTAATTTACTTAGTGCCATTTTCTTAAAATTTATTAAGCAGATTTACCAGCTTTACGTCTAACATTTTCTCCTACGAATCTTACACCTTTTCCTTTGTATGGCTCAGGCTTTCTGAATGAACGGATCTTTGCAGAAACCATCCCTAGAAGTTGCTTGTCATGAGACGTTAAAGTAATAATTGGGTTTTTACCTTTTTCAGTCAATGTATCGATAATTACTTCTTTTGGAAGTTCTAATACGATACCGTGAGAGAATCCTAAAGCTAACTCAAGTTTTTGACCTGAGTGAGAAGCTCTGTAACCTACTCCCACTAATTCCAATTTTTTAGTGAAACCTTCAGCAGTTCCAATAATCATGTTGTTGATCAACGCTCGGTATAAACCGTGCAGCGCTTTGTGTTGTTTAGACTCAGACGGTCTGCTAAATGTAAGCACTCCATCTTCTTGTTCTAAAGTAATTCCTTCTGTAAGTTCCTGAACTAATTCTCCTTTAGGACCTTTTACAGTTACAACGCCATCTTTTTCAGTGACTGTAACTCCAGCTGGAATTGTTATAATTGCTTTACCAATTCTTGACATTTTCCTTTAATTAAAAATTAATAAACATAGCAAATTACTTCACCACCTACTTTTTCTTCTCTAGCTTTCTTATCTGTCATTACTCCTCTAGAAGTTGAGATAATTGCTACACCCAAACCGTTCAATACTCTTGGAAGTTCTGTAGAACCTTTGTATTGTCTTAGACCTGGTCTTGAAGCTCTCTGGATAGATTTGATTGCAGGCTTGTTTGTTTGCTTGTCATACTTAAGAGCGATTTTGATTGTCCCTTGAACAGCGCTATCTTCAAACTTGTAGTTTAAGATATACCCTTGATCAAATAAGATTTTCGTAAGCTCCTTTTTGATTTTCGATGCAGGAATTTCCACCACCTTGTGGCCTGCGCTTTGTGCGTTCCTTACTCTAGTTAGGAAATCTGAAATTGGATCTGTTACCATTTCTTTGTTTTAAATTATTGGTTAATGACAATCAGTATTGAAAAGACTTGAAGATTAAAGACTAAATGGTTCCGAATATTTCTTCGCCTGATCTCTTTACCTTCAGTATCTCAACAACTTAATTGTCACTTTGATTTTTTTAATTTCATTTTATTCTAATAAACATAGCTAAAAAGAAGATTAGTCTGCCAGAGAAATAATAATTTTCCTGAGCGGGTGCAAAAGTACAAAAAAAAATTTAATAATATTTATTTTTCTCTGCCTCTAAGCCGACTACATTTTTGTACTCTATTTATTAAAATACAGCTGACTTATAAAAATATAGAAGTCAGCTGTAAAAATTTTTATTGCTTACCAACTAGCTTTTTTAACGCCTGGGATAAGACCGTTGTTGGCCATTTCTCTGAAAGTTACTCTAGAAATACCGAAGGTTCTCATGTAACCTCTTGGTCTCCCTGTCAACTTACATCTGTTGTGTAATCTAACAGGAGAAGCATTTTTAGGCAATTTTTGAAGTCCTTCGTAATCACCAGCTTCTTTAAGAGCTTTTCTTTTCTCAGCGTATTTAGCTACAGTAGCTTCTCTTTTGCGCTCACGCGCTTTCATTGATTCTTTAGCCATTTCTTAGTTCTTTTTGAACGGTAAACCGAAGTGAGTTAATAATGCTTTAGCTTCTTTGTCTGTTTTCGCAGTTGTAACGAAAGTAATGTCCATCCCTTGGATTTTCTTTACTTTGTCGATTACGATCTCAGGGAAGATAATTTGCTCAGTAATACCTAAGTTATAGTTACCTCTACCATCGAAACCGTCAGCTTTGATACCAGAAAAATCTCTAATACGTGGTAAAGCAGAAGAAGTCAATCTGTCTAAGAATTCGTACATTTTCTGAGCTCTAAGAGTTACCTTAGCACCTACAGGCATACCTTTTCTTAATTTGAAAGCAGCTTCATCCTTTTTTGAAATAGTACCAACGGCTTTTTGCCCGGTAATATTTGTAAGTTCTTCAACAGCATAATCGATGATTTTTTTATCAGCAGTAGCGTCTCCTAAACCTTGAGATAAAATAATTTTCTCTAGTCTTGGTACCTGCATTACTGATTTATATCCGAATTCTTCCATCATTGCTGGAACAATTGTCTCTTGATATGCTTTTTTGGGTCTTGCTATATATTCCATTGTTATTTAAAATTATAAAGTTTCACCCGTTTTTTTGTCGATTCTTACTTTCTTATCTCCGTCGATTTTGTAACCAACTTTGATAGCTTTTCCGTCTTTACCAACTAAAGCTATGTTTGAGATATGAATAGAAGCTTCCTTTTCTGTAATTCCTCCTTGAGGATTTGAAGCTGAAGGCTTAACGTGTTTTTTAACGATGTTAAGTCCTGCAACGATTACTCTAGGGTCTTTTCCTTCTTTTTTGATCACTTCAATAACTTCACCAGTTTTACCTTTGATATCTTTTTTACCAGTGGTAATGATTACGTTATCTCCTCTTTTTATTTTTAACTTTGACATTTTTTTTAAAATTTTAAATATTAAAGTACTTCAGGAGCTAATGAAATGATTTTCATATATTCTTTGTCTCTCAACTCACGAGCCACAGGTCCGAAAACACGTGTTCCTCTCATTTCTCCTCCAGCGTTTAGTAAAACACAAGCATTGTCTTCGAATTTGATGTAAGATCCATCTTTTCTTCTAACTGCTTTTTTAGTTCTTACTACTACCGCCTTTGATACTTGACCTTTCTTAGCGTTTCCTGATGGTGTAGAATCTTTAATAGTAACTACGATTTTATCACCAACTGAAGCATATCTTCTTCTGGTACCTCCCAGAACTCTGATCACTAGTACTTCTTTAGCACCTGTGTTATCAGCAACTTTTAATCTTGATTCTGTTTGTAACATTACTTAGCTTTTTCAATGATTCTTACTAATCTCCATCTCTTGCTCTTGCTCAAAGGTCTTGTTTCTGTAATCAATACAGTATCTCCTTCTGTGCATTCGTTGTTCTCGTCGTGTGCAGTATATTTTTTCGTTTTCAAAACGAATTTACCGTACATCGGGTGCTTTACTCTTGTAGTTTCACTAACAACAATAGTTTTTTCCATTTTATTGCTGGAAACCACTCCGATTCTTTCTTTTCTTAAATTTCTATCCATTGTAAAAAGGATTATTGTTTGTTAGTTAACTCAGTGTTTAGTCTTGCGATTGTCTTTCTCAAATCTCTGATTTGGATTGGATTTTCAAGTGGACTGATTTTGTGAGCCAATTTCATTTTTGAGAATTGAGCTTTAGCTTCAGCCAATTTTGCTTGAATATCTTCAGCGCTTAGATTTTTAATTTCAGCTTGTTTCATTGTTTCAGAGATTAAAGAGGTTTAACAAAATCGTTTGCAACTATAAATCTAGTCGTAACTGGTAATTTCTGTGCAGCAAGTCTTAAAGCTTCCTTAGCGATATCGTAAGATACTCCTCCGATTTCGAACATAATTTTACCTGGTTTTACTACAGCTACCCAATATTCTACAGCACCTTTACCTTTACCCATCCTTACTTCGGCTGGTTTCTTAGTAATAGGCTTATCCGGGAATATTTTGATCCATAGTTGACCTTCTCTTTTCATATATCTTGTCGCAGCGATACGAGCAGCTTCGATCTGTCTAGCAGTGATCCAAGCACCTTCATTAGCTTTGATTCCGAAAGTTCCGTAAGCAAGTTGATTACCTCTTTGAGCAATCCCCTTCATTTTCATCTTATGAACTCTACGGAATTTGGTTCTTTTTGGTTGTAACATAATTTCTTAAATTTTAGATTTTAGAATTTAGATTTTAAAAAAGTAACGGTCATTTAAAAACTATCCTCTAAAATTTTATTAATTATTTTTTTTATCTCTAGAAGGTCTTCTGTTGTCTCTGTCTCCACCTCCTCTGTTTCCACCATTTGAAGGACCACCTTTCTTCTGTTGTCCTACTAATGGAGAAAGATCTCTTCTTCCGTAAACTTCTCCTTTCATGATCCACACTTTTACTCCTAACTTACCGTATTGAGTTAATGCTTCACCGATATGATAATCGATATCTGCTCTGAAAGTTGACAATGGAATTCTTCCATCTTTGAAGTTTTCAGAACGTGCCATTTCAGCACCATTCAATCTACCAGAGATTTGAACTTTGATACCTTCAGCACCCATTCTCATTGTAGAAGCGATTGCCATTTTCACAGCTCTTCTGTATGAGATACGGTTTTCGATCTGCTTAGCGATACTGTCTGCAACTAATACTGCATCAAGCTCAGGTCTTTTGATTTCGAAAATATTGATTTGAATATCCTTTTTAGTAAGTTTCTTCAATTCTTCTTTTAACTTGTCAACTTCCTGACCTCCTTTACCGATGATTAATCCCGGTCTAGCAGTAGTGATTGTTACTGTTACTAATTTAAGTGTTCTTTCAATATAAATTTTTGAAATTCCACCTTTAGATAATCTTGCTTCAAGGTATCTTCTGATTTTGTAATCTTCAGCGATTCTATCACCGTAGTTTTTACCACCAAACCAGTTAGAATCCCATCCTCTGATGATACCTAATCTGTTACCAATTGGATTTGTCTTCTGTCCCATACCTTGAATTAATTTTCTTTTGTACCTAAGATTAGTGTAATGTGGTTTGATCTCTTTCTGATTCTGTACCCTCTACCTTGTGGAGCTGGTCTTAGTCTCTTCAATTGTCTTGCACTGTCTACAAAAATTTCTTTAACGATAAGGTTAGCTTCTTCAATATCAGCACCGTCGTTCTTCGTTTGCCAGTTGGCCATCGCAGAAAGTAATACTTTTTCTAATTTCTCAGAAGCTCCTTTTTTTGAATATTTTAGGATGCTTAAAGCTTTGTCAACTTCTACCCCTCTGATGATATCAGCAACTAATCTCATCTTTCTAGGAGATGTCGGGCAATCATTGTGTAATGCTTTTACTACATCTTGATTTGTTAATTTACGTGCTAATGCACTTTCTCTTTTTCTTGATCCCATGATTATCTACTTCCTTTGTTTTTATTACCACCATGACCTCTGAAAGATCTTGTTGGAGAAAATTCGCCTAGCTTGTGACCAACCATGTTTTCTGTAACATATACAGGGATAAAAGATTTCCCGTTGTGTACTGCAATAGTTTGTCCTACGAAGTCCGGAGAGATCATTGATGCTCTAGACCAAGTTTTGATAACTGTCTTTTTATTAGACTCTATATTTGCCTGAACCTTTTTATCTAAAGTATGATGAATAAATGGTCCTTTTTTAAGTGATCTTGCCATAATTATTTACGTTTAGATATGATATGACGGTTAGACGCTTTGTTTTTCTTTCTGGTTTTGTAACCTTTAGCCGGCATTCCGTTTCTAGATCTTGGGTGACCTCCAGAAGAACGACCTTCACCACCTCCCATTGGGTGATCTACAGGGTTCATTACTACTGGTCTTGTTCTAGGTCTTCTACCTAACCATCTGCTTCTACCAGCCTTACCTGAAACAGTTAACTGATGATCAGAGTTAGAAACAGATCCAACCATTGCATAACACTCAGTAAGGATCATTCTAGATTCTCCTGAAGGCAATTTGATGATCGCATATTTTCCGTCTCTTGAAGTCAATTGAGCTGATGAACCAGCACTTCTTGCTAAGATCGCACCTTGACCTGGCTTCATTTCGATACAAGAAATCACAGTTCCCAAAGGAATGTTTTTCAGTTTCATTGCGTTACCTACATTAGGCTCTACGCTTTCACCAGAAATGATTTTTTGGTCAACTTTGATCCCGTTTGGAGCGATGATGTATCTCTTCTCTCCGTCTGCATATTCAACTAAAGCGATGAAAGCAGTTCTGTTTGGATCATACTCTACAGTTTTTACCGTTGCTTCAACATCATGCTTGTTTCTTTTGAAGTCGATAATTCTGTATTTCTTTTTGTGTCCACCTCCGGTGTAACGCATGGTCATTTTACCAGTTTGGTTACGTCCACCTGACTTACTAATACCAACGGTTAGAGACTTCTCTGGTTTGTTGGTAGTAATTTCCTCAAAATTGTTTACAATTCTGAATCTCTGTCCTGGGGTGATAGGTTTTAATTTTCTAACAGACATTACTATTATTTATAATTAATAATTAATTTACAGCAAAAATGTCGATTACTTCTCCTTCAGCAAGAGTGATAACCGCCTTTTTCAATTTGTTTGTCTTCCCTACTTGAAGACCTTTTTTAGTGTATTTCGAAGAAACTTTAGGAGCATAAATCATGGTTCTAACGTCTGCTACTTTTACACCATAAGCCTGCTCTATCGCATTTTTAATCTGGATTTTATTCGCCTTAGGTTGTACTAAGAAAGAATAAGCACCTCTTAAATCTGTAAGATAGTTAGCTTTTTCTGAAATAACTGGTTTAATAATTAGTGACATGATTTATTTCTTTAAATTTTCCTGGAATTTTTCAACTGCACCTTCTAAGAAAACGATCTCACCTGCATTGATTAAGTCATAAGAAGAAATTTCGTTGAATTTCATAACCTTAGTCTTAGGTAAGTTTCTTGAAGATAAATATACATTCTTGTTTGTATCAGGAAGAATGAATAAAGACTTCTTATCATTCAATGCCAATGCATTCAAGATAGTGATGAAATCTTTAGTTTTAGGAGCTGAAATGCTCAATCCTTCAACAATTTTGATGCTGTTATCTCTCATTTTCTGAGAAAGAACAGATTTTTTAGCTAATCTCTTAAGAGCTTTGTTCAATTTGAATCTGTAGTCTCTCGGTTTTGGACCGAAAATTCTACCTCCACCTCTGAAAACTGGAGATTTGATATCACCATATCTTGCAGAACCTGAACCTTTTTGCTTTTTCAACTTTTTAGTTGAACCAGTGATTTCGCTTCTTTCTTTTGATTTATGAGTACCTTGACGCTGAGCAGCAAGATATTGTTTTACTTCTAAGTAAACCGCGTGCTTATTTGGCTCAATTCCGAATACTGTTTCGTCTAGAGTTACTTTTTTTCCGGTTTCTTTTCCTGATGTATTTAATACTACTAGTTCCATTTTCTGATAATTACATAAGAATTTTTAGCTCCCGGAACAGCACCTTTTACTACTAAAAGATTTTGTTCTTGATCCACTTTTAATACTTGAAGGTTTTGTACAGTTACCTGCTTACCTCCCATTCTACCTGCCATTCTCATCCCCTTGAATACTCTAGAAGGATCTGATCCCGCACCGATTGAACCTGGAGCTCTTAATCTGTTGTGCTGACCGTGAGTAGCTTGCATTACACCTCCAAAACCGTGTCTTTTAACAACACCTTGGAAACCTTTACCTTTTGAAGTTCCTGTAACGTCTACATATTCACCTTCAGCGAATAAGTCTACTTTCACTTCATCTCCTACGCTTACCGTATCAACGAATTCTCTGTAGAATTCTACCAACTTAGCTTTAGGAGCAGAACCAGCCTTTTTAAAATGGCCAGCTAACGCTTTACCAACGTTCTTTTCACTCTTGTCATCGAAACCTAACTGAACAGATTTGTATCCGTCCTTTTCAATGGTTCTGACCTGTAAAACTGAGCAAGGACCTGCCTGAATAACGGTACACGGCATATTTTTGCCGTTTTCGTCAAACAGAGAAGTCATCCCAATTTTTTTTCCAATAATACCTGACATTATTTATATAATATGTTATAAAATTTCCTTGTATTCACGTTCATTTTTCGAGTTCTCAAATAATTACCAAGTTTGAATTGGGCATATTCCTCCCCTAAAATGAGTGTGCAAATGTATGAATAAAATTTAATTTGACAAATATTTATAGTAAAATATTTTGATTTTTAATGATTTAGAGATTTGCACGAATTTTGAAACCAAATTCTTTTAAAGAATTCTTTAATTTTGAGAAAAAAGTAATATGAAAAATATTTTCATCACATTGATGTGTCTCTTCGGAATAATTTCTTTCGCACAGTCGACACCTTTTACCGGAAAACGTAATTTTAACATCGAAAATGGCGCAAGCGGTTCCGGAACACCAGCCTATTATTTGGATGTAAAGAAAAACGGGAATGTACATTTTGGATTTCTTCAGGTCAATCAGGCAGACCAAACGGAAACAAAAGAAGAGATCAATGCAGGAAAATATAATCCGAAAGTGATGAAAGTACATTTCAAAACGTATAACGAAACTTTTTATGTGAAATTTAATAAAGAGAAGATTTATCTTACCGATGAAAAAGGAAATATCAAAAAATCAGATGACTGCTGTCCGGTTTCTGAGCTTGCTTCAATCAACTGCAACTGCGAAAGCATTCTATATAAGTAATGAAAATCCTTCAACTTCTTCTGACTTTTCTTTTGGTAGTTTCTTGCAAGGAAAAACAAACGCATCCTTATACCTACTATTATTGGAAAACTAATCTTGCTTTAAATCCTATCGAAAAAAAAGCACTCGCAGAATCGACCACTCATTTTTTATGCATACGATTTTTTGATGTTGATAAAGTCAACGGAAAATTTGAACCGGTTGCCGTGATTACAAAAGACGAAAGTTTCAGCACTGAAAAAGAAATCATCCCGACAATTTTTATCACCAACCGAACTTTTTTTGAAATTAATGAATCCGACATCGAATTTCTGGCTGAAAGCATTCATCAATTAATTCAGAAAAAAGTGAAAGAATACAAATTAGCTTCAAGCAATGAAATTCAAATCGATTGCGATTGGACTGCCGGAACTAAAGATGATTATTTTAAATTTCTAACTGAATTGAAGAAAATCTCTGGAAAGGAAATTACCTGCACGCTCAGACTTCATCAGGTGAAAGATAAAAATCTGATGGGAATTCCGCCAGTGCTCAAAATCTATCTGATGTGCTACTCCACTTCCTCACCACTTGAAAATTCAGATAAAAATTCGATCTTGGATGTTAATATTCTGAAAAGCTATTTATCTAAGCTCGAAGATTACCCTTTAAAGAAGATTGAAGTTGCATTGCCAATCTACTCTTGGGGAATTGTAACGAACCATTTAGGAAAGCATAAACTCATCAATGCTTTGTCTAAAAAAGATCTGGAAAACCCCGATTTCAAAAAAATATCAGACCATGAAATCGAAATTTTGAAAGACGGTTTCTACTTTGGGAGTTTCATGAACAAAGGCTTTAGAATAAAGGTGGAAGAAATTTCTGATGAACAGCTTGATGATGTCACCCGGTTTTTAGATAAAAAATTAAGCAGTTACAACATTATTTATTACCAATTAGATAGTAAATTTGTGGAAGGAAGAAGATTTTAAGAGCTGGAAGCCGGATGTTGGAAGCGGGAAGATTGACTCTACAAATAAACTGAAGTCCAAAAATTTCTTCCCACGGATTTCACAGATCTTCACAGATAAATATTTCTTTTTGAATTCAAAAAAATCTGTGTGATCTGCGAGAAACAAAAATAAAACAAAACACCAAAAATAAATATGAAAAAGTATATTCTATCATTAGCGGTCTTATCGCTGTTCTATACAAAATCTGAAGCTTGTGCTTGGGCAGATCCGGATTATGATTACTTTAACCTGTTTACCCAAAGCATCATTAAAGATAAATCTTACCTTCCGTTTCTTCACAACTATTCTTCGAGATTCTATACTGATTTTAAATCTTCGCAGATTCCAAATGAGAATATCGAAGCATGGAGAAAATTCTTCAACAATCAGTTGACGTCTGCTGAAACAGATTATCTGGTGAATAAAATTGCCATGAATGATCTCAATGATTTGAAGAGAGGAACGCCGAACAATCCGTTACTGCAAAAAGTAGGAACAGGTTTCTACGCAAAATACCGTGAAGGAATTGATTATTTGATTGAGGCGAAATATCTAGAGCCTTACATGAAAATCAATTATGTAGAAACTGCAGATTCATTTTATTACAGAGAAAATGAGAGTGACAAAAATGCTACACAATTAGATTATGCTAAAACAGTTTCTGCACTGACATCTTTATATAACGCAGCCAAAAATCCTGAAATCAAGCAGCGATACGGTTATCAGCTGGTGAGATTCAATCATTATACAAGAAATTTTGACGCAGCGCTTCAGGCTTTCAAATCTTATGTTCAGCCAATTTCTTTACGAGGTGCTTCGTATTATATGGCTTTAGATCAAATGGCAGGTGCGCAGCGAGGATTGCAAATGGGAAGCGATGCGAATTGGAATTTCTTTCAGGTTTTTAAAAACAGCAAAAGCAGAAAAGAATCTGCATTTATCTCGATGAAACTTTCAGACACAGCATCTTTCAATAATATTCTGAAAAGAGCAGGAAATAATGAAGAGAAAAACATGGCGTATTTTCTTTTGGGATATGAAGATTTTACCAACCCGATTCCGATGATGGAAAAGATGTATGACATTGATCCGAATTCGGAAATTCTGAAAGTGATGGCCGCAAGAAGCATCAATGAATTGGAACGAAGCTACCTTCCGACATATTATTACGAATCAAAAGATGCAGACCCATCAGGAAATACAAAAACTACTGCAACTACAGAAACAAAAAAAGTAGAGAAAAAAGAATTAAGCTTTTGGCAGAAAATTGTTCTGTTCTTTAAAAATCTTTTCAGCTCAAAATCTGACAAAGTGAAAGACGGAACTAAAAATAACCAAAGCGACGACGAGTTATTGGAAAACCCAAACAGAATTCCGTTTTATACAAAAAATCAAAGCTATTATTACGACGAAAAGCAGAAAGACTTTTTGGATGACTTAGAAAAATTCACCTCAAAAACTAAAGAAAAATCTACTGATGAATATTGGCAGATTGCTGATGCCTATCTTAAATTTTTAAAGAAAGACTACGAAACCAGCACAGAAATTTTAGAAGACATCAAAACCAACAACCCGGAATATCTTGAAGAGATCAAACGGATGAAAGTTTTGAACGACATCGTTTCACAACCAAAGATTGATGCAGAATATGAAGATCATTTAATGAAAGATTACGCTGATTATTTTACTGAAAAGAAAATCGAAAAAGACACCTTACAGGATGGTGGCTACAACTATGGAGCGCCGCCTTCTACCGCTTCATTTTTAAAAGACGTTTTGGCCAACCGATATTTCCTTCAGGGTGAAGACGGAAAATCTTATCTAATGAATAATAAGCTTTCTGACCTTCAATACAACCCGAATTCTACTTTGGTAAAAAGTGTAGAAGATTTTTATAGAAAACCAAACAAGACAGCATTTGAACAGCAGATTATTGCCAAAAACATGGATGATGTCGGCAATATTGACGCTTTCTTCAATGTGATCTATGGTGACAGAGCAATGAGACTGGCTGATTTTGAGAAAGCTAAATCTTATTATCAAAAAGCGTTGAAGTTTTCCGGAATTCCACGAGAGAATTATGAAAGATACAATTCTGAAACCGGTAATTATGAAAAGCTGGTTTACGACGGTTCAAATTATGACGGCTACAACAATATTCCGAATCTGGTTTTCGGGCATAATGTTTGGGAAAGCTTCCAGAGTTCTGATGCTGAAAGCATGAAACCGGAAGATTACACACAATTTCCTTTTATTAAAACCAAAATGAATAAGCTGGAATTAGCAGATGCCTTGGTTCAGCTTAAAAAAACAGGAACCGGAAAAGATGCAAAAGCAGTTCAGGCTAATCAACTCATCGGGAATCTATTGTACAACACTTCTATTCTGGGTTATTACAGACAGCTTTTTGTGATGGATGTTGACAACAGCAACGGCGGAAAATACGATTTCTGGGCAACCGAAAGACAAAATCCTTTTCAGTATTATTATAAAGATTTCACCAATACCACTTTCATCGAGCCCGATAATTTTGATTTGGCAATTAATTATTACAAAAAAGCATTTGATGTATCGACCGACAGAGAACAGAAAGCGAGAGTTTTATTTCAAATGGCAAGTGCAGAACAGGGAAAATATTACCAATATGAAGCGAAGCATCAAGCCAATATTGATTATTCTGATCCAAAATGGTCTGAGAAAAATGACAGCTATCAAAAACAGATGGGCGATCTGAAAAATCAAAAATACAGAACCTACTTTACCCAATTGAAATCTCAGTTTTCAAATACAGAAACAGCGAGAGAACTTTTAGGAAGCTGTAGTTATTTTGATTATTTTATGAAGAGATAATTTAAAATTAAAGCCTTACAGATTTTGTAAGGCTTTAATTTTGACTTTGAATTTCTATTTGTTCAATATCGATTTTATTTTATCGTAAACCTGCTGATGAGTTTCATTATAAGTTGAAGCATAAACAACTTCATCATTATCATCATACAAAAGAACTAACGAATAGCCGTAATACCAATGTTTTGGCGCAAGATTTTGTGTAAAATGAGTATATCGGTCTTCTTTAGTATCTTTTTTCTTTTCGGCATTGTAGACAAAATACTCGTATTTGCCTTTTTTGTTTTTATTTTTTTCGTTGTCGGTAATATTAAAAATTGGGGATAAACATCCGATAGATTTCAAATAATTATCTGTGCTTTTGTAAGAAGAATCCCGGTAAATATCTGTGAGATAAAATACATCGAGGTCGTTTTTATATTCTTTTTCAAAGTCTAAAATTTTAGGAAACTTTTCACGACAAGGTTTGCACCAATCGGTAAAAGTGTAGACCATTTTATATTTCTTTTGGCTTTTATTGATAAAGTACTTCAGTTTTGAAGCATCATCAACCTGATAAAATGAGTTTTTTTCTAGCTGACCAAAATCAGAATCTTTTAAAGTATCGACTTTAATAACTTTAAATTGAGATGCTAAAAATTGACTTACTAAAAGACAACAGATAAAACAAAATTGGTTCATGGTAATTATTTTTCTAAAATTATTAAATAATTATCTTTAAACCTAATTTTAACAACTTTGAAGAGTAATCTATTTTTTATTTTGTTTTTTTAACAGCCATTCTTCATGTTTCTTTTTAAAAGTTTCATGTTTCCTTTCTTGATTTCTTTTGGCAGCATCTATCGAGTGAGAGGCGTGAATATCTTCATCTTCTTCAGCAAAATCTGCAAGTTTCTCGTAATAACAGTGAATTTGGTCTAATTCTTTTTCTGTAAGATCTTCAATATCGACCATTCGGTTGCTGGCCTTTTCGTTGGCAGCAATCAATTCATTTAGTTTAATCTGAATGGCTTTCGAATCTTTATTCTGAGACTTCTGAATTAAGAAAACCATGAGAAAAGTAATGATGGTTGTTCCGGTATTGATAACCAGCTGCCAAGTTTCGGAATACTTAAAAACCGGCCCGGAAACTGCCCAAATAAGAACTATAGCAGCCGCCCCAAGAAATGCGTACGAACTGCCGGTAAATTTTGTTGCCCAATTTGAGAATTTTTCGAATACGCTTCTACCTTCTTTTGACATTATTTCATTTTTATTAAATATAATCAAAAATTCAGCCTCAAATAAAGAATGCTTTCCTATCATTTATTTTGAAGGATATTTTATTGCTTTATCAATCTCTATTGGGTTATTGTGCTTTCTCATGTGATCTTGTAAGTTGTCTGAAAGTTCTTTTATTTGTTCTGGTCTTTTCACTTCAATTCCCATTACCATGAACTTCGCTGTAGGATCGGTATTATTTTTATAATGCTCTTTGAATTCGCGAAGAGGGTCATTAAAATTGTCCAAGCTCATTTTGATAAGTTTTGCTTCAGTAATTTTTACAGGATTCTGGCCTGCAAAGTTCTCAATTATTCTTCGGGTATCATACGTTTTAGCCAATTGATAACTTTTAATTAAAGAAAATTTAAACTGATTTTTATTATCATATAACTCGAAAATCATCCCAGGTAAACCACGAAACTTGTATGGTCCCTCATTGAGATTGATGTCTTTGGTAAACCATGCTGTCCAGTTTCTGCCTCCAAAATCAGTTGTTGCTTTTTGCAATTTGTAGATCCCTGATGTTTTGGTATCGCTGGAAAGTTTCCAATGTACGAGATCTTCTGTTTCCACAGTAAACATATTTTGAAGATTGACATAATTCAGATTTGTGTTGGAATTTCTTTTTCTGGTTAATACAGGAGCATCGTCCCAAATCATGCGATTTCCGCCTTTGGTTATGTTGGTAGAATCTGTTTTTACAAAATCATAATTATAGAATTTTACATCTTCCGGATTTACGTCCAAAACCATATTTGTCTTTCTGTGTTCAGACAAAGTAGAGTCTGTTTTATACTCATATTCATAAATAAAACGGTGTGTTTGTGCCGTTAAAGATAAACTGATTATCATGGCAAATATTACTAAAATTTTCATTACAATAATTTTTTACAAAGATATAAATTAAACAGAACCTTGCAATACATAATAGTATATAAATTAAAATTTGTTTCAAAAAAAATCCCCAATCTTTCGAAAGGGGATTATATCAATGATGATAATTAAATTATCACACTTTAATTTCTACGTCAACTCCTGAAGGCAGTTCTAATTTCATTAGAGCATCAACAGTTTTAGAAGAAGAAGAGTAGATATCCATCAATCTCTTGTGAGCTGATAGCTGGAACTGCTCTCTTGCTTTCTTGTTTACGTGGGGAGATCTCAACACCGTGAAGATTCTCTTATTTGTAGGTAATGGAATAGGTCCGTTTACAACAGCACCAGTAGCCTTTACCGTTTTTACGATTTTCTCAGCAGACTTGTCTACCAAGTTGTAATCGTAAGATTTTAGTTTTATTCTGATTCTTTGTGACATTTCTTTGATTTAAAAAATTAACCTTTTGCTTTAGCGATAATATCTTCAGCAACGTTTTGAGGAGTAGCCTGGTACTTTTCTAATTCCATAGAAGAAGTAGCTCTTCCTGATGAAAGTGTTCTTAGAGTAGTAACATAACCAAACATTTCAGACAATGGAACTGAACCTTTGATAACAACGGCACCGTTCTTTTCTTCTTGTCCACTGATTGTACCTCTTCTCTTGTTAAGGTCACCAATGATGTTACCCATATATTCTTCCGGAGTTACAACCTCCAATTTCATAATAGGCTCCATAATTACTGGCTTAGCAGCACGTCCCGCTTCTTTAAATCCTAATTTAGCTGCCATTTCAAAAGAAAGTGCATCAGAATCCACTGCGTGGAAAGATCCGTCTTTAAGAGTAACTTTAATACCTTCAACTTCGAAACCAGCCAAAGGACCGTTTTTCATTGCAGCTTTAAAGCCTTTTTCAATTGCAGGAACAAATTCTCTAGGAACGTTACCACCTTTGATCTCATTGATGAATTCTAAACCAACTTTACCTTCGTCTGCAGGTCCTAGTTCAAATACGATATCAGCAAATTTACCTTTACCACCAGATTGCTTTTTGTAAACTTCTCTGTGTGGAGCAACTCTTGTAAGATTTTCTTTGTACTCTACCTGAGGCTGACCTTGGTTTACTTCAACTTTGAATTCTCTTCTCATACGGTCAACAATGATATCTAAGTGAAGCTCACCCATACCAGAGATAATCGTTTGTCCAGATGCTTCGTCAGTTCTTACCGTAAACGTAGGATCTTCTTCTGCTAATTTAGCTAAAGCGTTACCCATTTTATCCTGGTCAGCTTTAGTTTTAGGTTCTACAGCGATACCAATTACCGGATCTGGGAAAACCATCGATTCTAGAACGATTGGGTTTTTCTCGTCACACATTGTATCACCAGTTTTGATAGATTTGAAACCTACCGCTGCACCAATATCTCCTGCTTCAATATATTCTACAGGATTTTGCTTGTTAGCGTGCATCTGATAGATTCTAGAGATTCTTTCTTTATCACCTGAACGCGTGTTCAAGATATAAGAACCAGCATCAAGTCTTCCAGAGTATGCTCTGAAGAATGCCAATCTTCCTACGAAAGGATCGGTAGCAATCTTAAATGCCAAAGCTGCGAAAGGCTCTTTTACGTCTGGTTTTCTGAAAATTTCAGCGTCAGTTCTTGGATCCGTACCTTTGATATCATCTTTATCCAATGGAGAAGGCAAATATTTACATACTGCATCCAACATAAACTGTACTCCTTTATTTTTGAATGAAGAACCACAAGTCATTGGGATAATAGATAAATCGATAGTAGCAGCTCTCAATGCAGCATTGATCTCTTCTTCTGTAATTGAATCCGGATCTTCGAAGAATTTCTCCATCAAAGTTTCGTCATATTCAGAAACAGCTTCTACTAATTTCTCTCTGTATTCAAGAACTTCATCCTTCATATCCTCCGGAATTGGAACTACCTCGAAAGTAGCACCTTGCCCAGCTTCATCCCAGATGATCGCTCTGTTTTTAATTAAGTCTACAACACCTTTGAAATCTTCTTCAGCACCGATTGGTAAAACGATTGGAACTGCATTAGATCCTAACATTGTCTTAACCTGGTTTACCACGTTAAGGAAGTCAGCACCTTGACGGTCCATTTTGTTTACGAATCCCATTCTTGCAACTTTATAGTTGTCAGCAAGTCTCCAGTTTGTTTCAGACTGAGGCTCTACTCCATCTACTGCAGAGAATAAGAATACCAATCCATCCAATACTCTTAAAGATCTGTTTACTTCTACTGTGAAGTCAACGTGTCCCGGTGTATCGATGATGTTGAAGTGGTAAGGTTTAGTATCAGCTAATGGCTTACCTTGGTCTGTTGGAAAGTTCCAAGAACAAGTAGTTGCAGCAGAAGTAATAGTAATACCTCTTTCTGCTTCCTGCTCCATCCAGTCCATTGTAGAAGCACCATCGTGAACTTCTCCAATTTTGTGGTTTACCCCTGTATAGAATAAAATTCTTTCAGTAGTGGTAGTTTTACCAGCATCAATGTGCGCAGCAATACCAATATTTCTTGTAAATTTAAGATCTCTACTCATTTCAGATTAGAATTTAAAGTGTGAGAAAGCTTTGTTAGCTTCCGCCATTTTGTGAGTATCAGATTTTTTCTTGTAAGCAGCACCTTCTTCTCTTGAAGCAGCTACAACTTCGTTAGCCAATTTCAAAGCCATTGACTTATCATTTCTCTTTTTAGAGTAAAGGATTAACCATTTCATTGCCATAGAAATTTTTCTGTCAGCTCTGATCGGCATAGGAATCTGGAAGTTAGCTCCACCTACTCTTCTAGAACGTACTTCTACGTGAGGCATAACGTTAGTTAATGCATCTTTCCAGATTTCAAGGGCAGTCTTTTCAGTTTCTCCTTTTTTTGCTTCTACAAGGTCTAATGCATCATAGAATATTTTGAATGCGATAGACTTCTTACCATCCAGCATCAAGTTGTTTACGAATCTAGTTACCAATTGATCATTAAATTTCGGATCTGGTAACAACGGTCTTTTTTTCGCTTTTGTCTTTCTCATTGTTTCTGTACCTTATTTAATGATTATTTTTTCTTTCCTTTAGCTGGCGCAGCTGCTGCCTGACCTGGTTTTGGTCTCTTAGCTCCGTACTTAGATCTTCTCTGCGTTCTTCCGCTTACACCTGCGGTGTCTAATGCTCCTCTTACGATATGATAACGTACTCCCGGTAGGTCTTTCACCCTTCCGCCGCGTACCAATACTATCGAGTGCTCTTGAAGATTATGTCCTTCGCCCGGGATGTAGGCGTTGACTTCTTTACCGTTTGAAAGTCTTACCCTTGCAACTTTTCTAAGTGCAGAGTTAGGTTTCTTAGGAGTGGTAGTATATACTCTCGTACATACACCTCGTCTTTGTGGACAAGAATCAAGGGCAGCCGATTTACTCTTCTTGGTGAGTGCGACTCTTCCTTTTCTTACTAATTGTTGAATAGTAGGCATTTAATTGCTTTTTATTTTAGGGTGCAAAATTATGAATAATTTTTTAATTGACAATAAGTTATGTATAAATAAATATTTTTTATTGAAAATAAATTCTACAAAGAATCAGGCAATTACCTTATAAATATTGACATTTATTAAGATAATTCAATTTGAAAAATTAATCTATAGAAAGTTGTGATGTATATAAAACTTCAGATTTGTTTCGCACAGTGTCATACTTCAACCATTTTATTTTAGGATAAACACTTCCAGCTAAACTTTCCTTGAGCTTTCCTTTCTGCTTATTGGTATGTTCGTAATCGAACGTTTTCTTTATGATAGGTATCTCGTATTTCGTGAGCGTTTTAATATTTCTTTCATCATTAAATAAATATTTTTTGTCTTTAAATTTTGGCATCTGAGCTTTTACCACTTCTTTCTTAGTCAAATAATACGCAGGATCTTTTAAGCTGTAAGCAGTTAAAAAAACTAAGAAGAAACACGATATCCACCAAATCTTTTCATCATCAACATTATACTTAAAATACAGGATAAGAAATGAAAAAAACAAACAGAAATTAGCAGCCGCCAAAAGCCTGACTCCCATTTCCTCAATTTGCTGAATCCAGCCGGAGAACAACAATGCAAATGTATAGACCACTGCAACCACCCAAAGTAAAACATGAAAATTTCTCTGAAGAGTTTCCTTTGCTTTTTTGTAATATCTAAAGAAATACATAAAGATGAAAATATCTATCACTAGAATAAATCCCTGAAACAGTAAACTCCCTAAACTATTAGACGCAGGCTTTAACCCAATAAAAGGATCAATAACATTACAAACCCCCAACAAATCTCTTATTACGTATAGATACGTCATCCCGTTTGGGGTTCCTCTTAATTGTTCACCTGTAAAGCTTTTAAATTCTAAATAATTGAGAAATAAATACCCTGAAATCCCTATACCCGATAAAATCAAAAACAAGAAGAAGGCTTTAAAATAAATTGCATTTTTAATTTTAATAAAATTTAAAAAAAAGAAAACCAAAATTCCTAAATAAATAAAAACCGCCGAATATCTTATAGAAAACAAACTGACTATTAATAAAGCCGCAATAGATGCATTTTTATATATTCTTTGTGGTTTGATAAGGATTTCATGTAAAAAATAAACAAGAAAATAGAGTACAAAAATAAATGCCGATTCAGAAATAGCCTGAGTAAAAACACAGAAAAAAGTTTTACCCGCAAATAGCAATGTGGTCTCTCTGAAATAAAATTTCCTTTTGTAAGAAAAAATTAAAATAGAAATAGTAAATAGAAGATTAAGAATTTTATACGCCCAAAAATAATCTTGAAATATCAGATGAAAAAACTTAATCAACAAGGGATATCCCAAAGGAAACAAATTAGTTTCTGGTATCGGCAAATCTTCCGCAATCCCAAAATACGACAGACTGTCTGACATAATACCACCAAAAGGAGTAAATATAGATTGTAAAAAATAGATGACGACAACAATTATCGCAAGTACTTTATATTTTTTCATGTTTGTTTAATAACAAAATTTTAATACAAATTAAAAATACCAAAGATAAGTATCATCAATCATCTTAATGCAATTTCGGCACAATATTTCCTGCATTTAGAAATATTAAAAAATAAACATTATGAAAAATGCCAACATTATCGGTTTACAAGAAGCCGACTGCAAAAACATCTCAGAAAAACTCAATATACTATTAGCAAATTATTCAGTATTCTATCAAAACACAAGAGGTTCTCACTGGAATATAAAAGGTGAACAATTCTTTACCCTTCATCCAAAATTTGAAGAGCTTTACAATAGTCTGGTTCTAAAAATTGATGAAATCGCAGAAAGAATTCTGACTTTAGGTGCAACTCCTGCGCATAATTATTCAGATTATCTTCAGGTTTCAACAATCAATGAAAGCAAGGAAGTAAGTGATGGGAATAAAAGTGTAGAAATCATTCTAAACTCTTTCAAAGTTGTTATCGATTTACAAAGAGAACTTTTAGCTATTACTGATGAAGCAGGCGATGAAGGTACCAACTCTCAAATGAGCGACTATATCACCGAACAAGAAAAAGAAGTTTGGATGTACAATTCATACTTAGGAAAATAAAAGACAAAAATCATTTTATTGATTGCAAAATCGCCCGTCAAAAAGGCGATTTTTTTTATTTATTTTATTAAATTTATTTAAAATTAAAATATGTCCGAAATACGACTCAATTCAATACTCGACAACGATTTTTATAAAATCACTATGCAAAATGCCGTTGTCAAACTTTTCCCAAGCCAAATCGTAAAATATGAATTTATCAATCGTGGAAAACATCATTTCCCTGAAGGATTTGACGTTGCCCTGAAAACTATTGTTGATAAAATGGCAGAGCTGAAACTCACCAAAGACGAGAAGAAATTTCTGGCCAGAACCTGTCCGTATTTAAATTTACCTTATTTAGATTTTTTAGAAGGTTATCATTACGACCCGTCAGAAGTAAAAATTACACAAACCGGAAATGATTTGAGCGTTATCGTAGAAGGACTTTGGTACAGAACAATTTTGTGGGAAGTCCCTTTATTGGCTTTAATAAGCGAGTTGCATTATGAGATGAATCATTTAGAAAGAGACTCTAACGATGTTGTAATGAGCAAAACTTTAGAAAAAGCGGATTCATTAAATGAATTGGGAGTTAATTTCGCAGAATTCGGAACAAGAAGAAGGCATTCTTATAAGGTTCAGAATTTAGTTATGGAAGCTTTAACGCAGAAAAAAGAATCTACATTTATAGGAAGTTCAAACGTACATTTTGCGATGAAGTATAATGTAAAACCTATCGGGACTCATGCTCACGAGTGGTTTATGTTCCATGGGGCTGAATTTGGTTTCAAAATGGCCAACGAATTAGCGCTTGAACACTGGGTTGACGTTTACCGTGGAGATTTGGGAGTCGCACTTTCAGACACCTATACAACTGATGTTTTCTTCCAGCAGTTTGACAAGAAATTTGCTAAACTTTTCGACGGTGTACGTCACGACAGCGGAGATCCATTTGAATTTGCAGACAAAACAATCGCTCATTACAATAGAAACGGAATTAATCCTTTATTCAAATACATCATTTTTTCTGATAACTTAAATCTTGAAAAAGTAGAAGAAATTACCAATTACTGCAAAGGAAAAATCGGTGTTTCTTTCGGTATCGGAACCAATCTTACGAATGATGTAGGTTTGAAGCCCATGAATATTGTGATGAAACTAATCGGAGTTCAAGCTTTAAACAAGGAGTGGATTCCTACAGTAAAACTTTCAGACGAACACGGAAAATACACAGGCGACCCTAAAATGATTGAGTTGGCGAAAGAATTTCTAAGAATTAAAGATTAATTAAAACGCAAGAATGATGAAAAAACTTATTACACTAATTGTAATCTCATCCACTTTGACATCTTGTTTCATCTATACCAGAGGTGAAGATGGAAAACCTGGAGCCCCAGGGAAAGATGGAAGCTCTGGCGATTCAAAAATCAGTTACAATCAAAAATTAGCAGATTCATTAGGAGCAGACAATTATGGAATGAAAGCTTACACAATCGTTATACTCACAACAGGTTCAGCGAAAATTGAAGACAAAGCTAAAATGAGCGAACTGATGAAAGGGCACATGGAAAACATAGGAAAGCTTGCGAAAGAAGGAAAAATTGTTGTCGCAGGACCGTTCTCCGGAAAAAACCAACGAGACTACCGCGGAATGTTTATTTTCAATACAAAATCTAAAGAAGAAGCCGAGTCCTGGGTAAAAACAGACCCCGCAGTTTCGGCTGGAGTTTTCAATTATGAAATCTTTCCGTGGTATGGCTCTGCAGCTTTACCATTGTACTTAAAGCATCATAAAGAGATTGCAAAAGAGAAACCTTAAAAAACTGAGTGAAAGATGAGTGAGTACACTTCTATTTATGGATATGTAAAAATTGATAGCGACTACAAAAAGTCAGCAGATTTTATAAAAAATCTTAGAAAAGATGAAGACTATCCTTTCATAAATACAAGTATGTTTAGTCTTGGCGACTCTGAAAGACCTTACTATTATGAAAATCCGATTTTTGGTTTTGCAGCGACTTATAAATGTTTTGGTTTAGACTTACGTGATTGGAATAGCTTCATACTAAAAATAGAAAACATTCTTAGAAATATTGATTTTGAAAATGCTCAATTTCATATCGAAAGTTCCATTGGAGATTTTACTTTGTATTGGGAATCTCTCAATAAAAATTTCTATTCAAAAGAAAAAGAAAATGATAAATTAGTTCAGCTCACTAAAACTAACGAATGGTATTTTGGCTTCGGTAAAAGAAACCCTTTTGGTGGCTATCTCGACGAAACGCAGATTTTTCATGATTTTGAAGATTTAAGAAATATTCCCTCTTTAAATTTTAAATATCCCATTCCAAAAACCTAACCTTGCAAAACCTGCGAGGTTTATTCTTATCTTTAAATAAAACTAAACCACCATGAAAACTATCGAAGAAGTTCTGAAAAAATTAGATGAAATTATCATTTGGAGTAAAGCAAACCAAAGTCCTGTAGGCTATTTTGCGTGTACTTACAGAATTATGACCGCACAGGTTTTAAAAGGAATTCAGCAGAAAAAATTTGAAGACAATCCCAGAATGGTTCTATTGGATCTCGCTTTTGCTAAACGATATCTTGAAGCTTGGGAAAATTACAGAAAAGGGGGAAAATGCACAAACGCATGGTATCTCGCTTTCGAAGCGACAAAAAATAAAGATCTTTTGATTCTTCAGCACATTTTTCTTGGGATGAATGCACACATTAATTTAGATTTGGGAATTTCCGCAGCTTCGGTCATGCCTTTTCGCAAAATAAATCCTTTGAAAAAAGATTTTGAAAACATCAATTCAGTGATTGCATCGATCAACCAAAACGTTCAGGATTCTTTAAATAAAATATGCTATCCCGTGAATCTGATTGACAAACTTTCTAACGGAAAAGACAATGTGATTTTAGATTTTGCCATTTCAAAAGCGAGAGAAACTTCTTGGGCAACTGCTGTAATTGCTTCAAACACTCCAAATTTCTTAAAAGAATCTGTAATCAATATCGTAGATTATGCTGCGGCTAAAGTTGCATCACAAATTTTGAATCCCAAATTACTTTCTTCAAATTTAGCCAAAGAACTGAAGAAATGTGAAAGCCATGATGTTGTGAAAAATATTGAAATTTTAGAAAAAACAAAAACCATATAATTACCGAAAGATTACTGTTAACCATAAAAAAAATAATTCATTGTTTTGTAATTTTGAAAAATGGAAATCACTTATCTCATCATCGGTTGTTTTATTGGAGGAATTTTAGGTTCATTTTTAATCTATTTCTATCTAAAATCTTCAATGATTTCAAGAAAATCTTATGATGAACTGAATCATTTATATATTAAAGCTAATGCCGATTTAGAGAATTTAAATCTTAAAACTCAGGATCTAGAGGGGATTATTAAAAATGAAAAAGAAGCCAATCTTCAGCAATCAGATCTTTTAAATGACTTAAAAGCCGAATTTGCAAAAGTTTCCGCCGAAAATACTTTTCTTAAAGATCAGAAAGAAGAAACAAAAAGAATTCAGGAAGAAGGAAAACTGCAATTTGAAAATCTCGCCAATAAAATTTTAGAAGAAAAAACAGAAAAATTTACCAATTTAAATCAAACCAATTTAAAAAATATTCTCGACCCGTTCCAAGAAAGAATTACTGATTTAAAAAACAAAGTCAATGAAGTTTACGAAAAGGAAAACAAAGAACGTTTTTCTTTGGGCGAAAAAGTAAAAGAATTATCCTTACTGAATCAGCAAATTTCCGAAGACGCAAAAAAACTAACGCGAGCCTTGAAAGGCGAAAGCAAAACTCAGGGAAACTGGGGTGAAATGATTTTGGAAAGTATTTTGGAAAAATCAGGCTTGGTAAAAGGAAGAGAATATTTTCTGGAACACGAGCTTAAAGATGATGATAATAAAGCTTTATTTTCAGAATTTTCAGGCAAAAAGATGCGTCCGGATGCCGTTGTAAAATATCCAGATGAAAGAAATGTAATTATCGATTCCAAAGTTTCTCTCACCGCTTTCACAGAATTGGTTGACGAAACAGATTCAGATATTTACCAAATCAAAGTCAATCAGCATTTGTCTTCTATTAAAACTCACATCAGCCAACTGAGCCAGAAAGCTTATGATGACTACGGAAAATCATTAGACTTTGTGATGATGTTTATTCCCAGCGAACCGGCTTATATTGCTGCCATGCAGGCAGATCAAAACCTTTGGAATTTTGCTTACGAGAAAAGAATTCTACTTCTCAATCCAAGTAATCTGATTACTTCCCTGAAATTGATTGCCGATCTCTGGAAAAGAGAATATCAAAACAGAAATTCAATGGAAATTGCCGAACGAGGAGCAAAATTATACGACAAATTTGTCGGTTTTGTAGAAAATTTAGAAAAAGTAGGCAAAAATTTAAATTCAGCAAGAAGTGTTTACGATGACGCTTTCAAGCAATTATATTCCGGAAACGATAATTTGGTTATTCAAACTCAAAAATTAAAAGCACTCGGAATAAAAAATAAAAAAGAGCTTCCACAAAGTCTGATCAATGGTATAAATGAGGATTTATGATGGTTAAATGATTTTTAAAAATTATTTTTGCATCAACTATCATTTATCAACCATCAATCATGATTATCGAAAGTTTTCAGAACGAAAAAATAAAAACCATTACCAAACTTTTAACAGATAACCGTTTCCGAAAAAAATCGGGTGTTTTTGTCGTGGAAGGACAGCAGGAAAACGCAAGAGCTCAGAAATATCTTTTTGAAGCTGAAGAATTCTTTATTTGTGAAAATATTTTTAAAGGAGAACTTCCGAAAGAGAAAATCTATTACGTATCTGAAAAAGTCTATGAAAAAATAGCCTATAGAGGAAGTTCTGAAGGAATTATCGGGATTTATAAAGCAAAAGAAGCTGCATTGAATACTTTTAAACCTAAAGAAAACTCAACCGTAATCATTGTTGAAGGTGTTGAAAAGCCCGGAAATCTGGGAGCCATTCTGAGAAGCTGCGAAGCTTTCGGAATTGATGCTTTGATTATTGCTGATGCAAAAACAGATTTCTATAACCCCAATGTAATTCGTTCCAGCGTGGGATGTTTGTTTGGAATGGACGTTTTTCAAGCTGAAAATCAGGAAACCTTAGAATTTCTTAAGGAAAATAATTTCAACATCTACACAACCATTATGGATGAGACTTCTGAGGATTTATATAAACGTGATTTTACGAAAAGATCTGCTGTTCTATTTGGAACTGAGCATTCAGGACTAAGTGATTTCTGGTTCGGAAAAGGAAAGAATACATTAATTCCTATGTCAGGAAGTATTGATTCTCTAAATCTTAGTAATGCTGTAGCAATTACCTGCTACGAAACTTTGAAACAAAAGAAGAACTAGAAACAAACTTCTTTTTAATTAAAATATTGTCCCGTCCTAAAAAATCGATACAGATTATAGGTCAAAAATAAATAATTAAACCAAAGCAAAAACGTTTTTGCTTTGGTTTTTTGTTTTATAGGTTTTCATTTTCAATACGGACTGTTCGTGCATTTGGTTTGGGGTTAAATAATGATTTGAAAAATGAGGTCTTACTTCATTGTATATTTGAATTGACTCATTTACAACCCTTCTTCTTAATTTTGTTTCCATATCGTATTTATCAATATCAAATTCTTGTTTCAAAATTCCATTAATCCTTTCTGCCACTGCATTTTCGTAGGGGTCTGAGTTTTGCGTCATACTACAATTGATGTTGTGCTTTCCCAATAATCTTTGGTATTCATTAGAGCAATACTGCAGACCACGGTCAGAATGATGGATTAACGATTCTAAATTCACTTTTTTATTTTTTAAAGCTTTCTTCAATGCAATTAAACTGCTTTCTGTATTTAAATTATTCGCAACGTGATGCCCAACAATTTTCTTGGAATATGCATCTGTTATTAAACTTAAATAACTCGGATTCTTTCTGTTTCCGATGTAAGTAATATCTGCCACCCAAACTTCATTGGGTTTAGTGATTTGATAGTCCAATATCATATTTCTGTGCTTTCTAAAGCGGTGGTGGGAGTTGGTCGTGACGTGATAACTTCTTTTTGGAACAATCAGTAAATGATTGGCCCGTAAAATACCAAAGAACTTATCTCTGCCAATATTCAGAGCTCCTAAAGGTTCTTTCAACATAAAATACAGCTTTTTACCGCCAATCTTTGGTTGTAGTATACGTTTTTCTTCCACCAATGCGACCACTTGTTGAGCTTTGCTCATTCGCACTGTGCTGCGTTTCAAACTTCTATAATAGACTTGTCTATCCAATCCGGACAATCCACAGGTAAAAACTAAGGTTTCTTTTTCTGTTCTGCGGAAGTTGTTGATTGTGCGGATGCGGAGTTTTTTCTGATATCGATATGGTATTCGCTTTCAGCAAGGTTGATCATCATATCGAAAAAGATAGCCTTTTTATCGGCAATGTAGGCTTGTCTTTCGAGTAAGGCTTTTTGTTTCTCAAGCAGTTTTACTTCAGCCTCCAATTCCATAATTCTTTGTTCAGGAGTTTTTTGCATAGAACTTGGTATTTGATTATCCCAATCAAAGTTACCGTATTTTCTAAGCCAATTGACAATCGTGGAACGAGATTGTATCGCATATTTCTTACGACATTCTGTAATTCCCAATTTTCCTGATTCAATTGCTTTTACAATCTGAACTTTAAAACTCAAACTGTAATCTTTCTGTGTACGCTTTACATAAAGCGATTCCACTGGTTCTTTCATAACGATTCTTTTTTGTGTATCGTTATTTCAGGAATAGACATATAGAGCATAAAAAAACCGCTTCGCTGGGCGAAACGGTTTTTTTATTCTTTTGTAACTACTAATTACTTAGCAACTTTAGCAGAATCAGACTTAGCTTCAACGCTGTCTTTCTTCATATCTCCAGCAGCTTTAGTAGAATCTACAGCAACGTTAGTAGTAGAATCAATAGCGTTTTGAGCTGAATCAGCGTTAGCTTCGATAGAATCTTTGTTTTCTGTAGTAGCTTCACCTTTTTTACAAGCAACTAGAGAGATTGCAGCGATAGCAGCTACGAATAATGACTTTTTCATAATAAATTAAATTTAATTTGTTAATATTGTTTTTTTAAATCTTTTTCTCTGTTCGGATATTTGAACAAGACAAAGGTATAGCAGATATGAAATTTGTTTATGAAAAATAATTGTAATACCTTTGTAAAACAGTTTTACAAATAAATAACACTGAAAATCAATACATTAATACTTTATTAAAAAATTGACTGATTTAGATTTACTACACTTTGAGCAACTAAAAAAGGACGTACAGGCTCAATATCTGAAAGAATACACTCCTTCCTATGATGATATATCAAAATGGAAGGGAATAGACATCATATATTTTCAGGAAGATCTCCGAAAAAAGGCAAAAGGTAACATTAGTGAAAAGACTTTTTACACCTATTTTAAAAATTCTCCAGTTACCAAGTTACCCCGAATCGACATGCTCACTTTATTGAGTGTTTATGCAGGCTATACTTCATGGTACGAGTTTAAAAAACAACACCTTTTCGCCGGAGAATTGCTACAAGATGAGAAAGATTTGGAAGATGATGAGCGCAGAGAATTAGAAAAAACAGTTTCAAGTGCATTAAATCTTCCCAAAACTGATTATCAACCTAAAACAATTGAATTTAAAGCACCCGAAAACGCCGTTTTACAAAAAAATGATACTGAAAACCAAATCATTGAACAAAAAATAGTAATTGAAAATTCTCCTGAGAAAACAGAGGTAAAACCAATAAAAAAGAACCATCAAAGAATAGCTTGGATTGCCGCTACATCAATTTTTGTGATCTTATTGGGACTTTTAGGTTTTAAAGATGAATTATTTGAGAAAACTTACACTTATTGTTTTACGGATGCTGACAGAAATCAAAAAGTACAAAGCAATATCGAGATAAAGGTGATTAAGCAAAATGAATCACCCGTATATTTCAGATTAAAACCTGGTGAATGCTTTCATTATCCTACGAAAGATAAGAACTTAAGGATGCAAATAAGTTCAACAGTATATGAAAATCTGGAAATCAACAGAAATCTGGAAAATGCTTCAGATGAAGAAACCATTGCTTTAAAACCGGACGATTATAAGATGGCAGTGTTTTATTACTCAACTAAAGATGTCTCGGGAAATCCGTCAGAGCAAATCACCATCAAAAGGCGTCAACTCGAAAACCGCATCAGCAACGACGCTGTTATTTCTCAAGTTTATGATAATGAAATTTATGGAATTGAAACTTTAGATAAGCAGAAATACATTACTTTAGTTACAACACCTACAACCTCCCTGAAAAACCTTTCGGTTATTGAAATGAAAAAGGACAAAAAGGGCAAAATAATTTCCATTAAATTTAAAATCTCAACCAATGAAAATAATCAATAAACTTTGGATTTTTGCATTAGTGATGCTCGTTTTCGCATCTTGTAAAAAAGAGGAACAGCAGACTATCAGCGATTTAGATAAACTAAGAAATAGCAGCAATCAAAAAACCTACCCTGCCGTGCAGATGGATAGCGTACAGGTCATCAACGGAATCACAACCCTAAAAGTTGAGCAATTATTAGAACTCACTACTTTATATCTGTCGGGAAGCAGAAATACGGAGATTGACACGACCATCTACTCTCAAATGCAGGGATATTTCCACAAACCGGACAGCCTTACATTTAAGCCTCTATTTAAAGAACTTGAAAGCCTTAAAGTAAAATCTGTGAAAGTAAATAATCTAAAGGTTTATAAGGAAATTCAGAATCAGGATACATTAGATTTGGCTAAATTTAATGTGGAATATTTTGACAGCAAAAACAAATCTATCGGCACATTTGAGAAAAATGCACAGTATACGTTGATCTCAAAACCTGTAAAATTTAAAAAAGAATTTCAGTTTTATTTTGTTAATTTCTATCAGAATCCTTTGAAAAAAGACAGTACTTCTGTAGGAGTTACCAGATAGTCTAAGGGAATATCATTTTCCCAGACATCATCAATCATATCATCGGGGTCAAAATAATTGACTCCGATTTTTTTTGAATCTTTGGAAACACTTTCAAAAAACTCATCATAAAAACCTTTGCCATAGCCTACTCTATTGCCTTTACTGTCGCAATATAAAAGTGGAGTAATGATAAAATCAAAATCAGAAATTCCCGAATCTTGATTTGAGACAGGCTCAGAAATTCCCCAATTATTTATTTCAAATTTTGTTTCATTGAAAATCTCAACAGAAATCAATTTAGTATCAACAATTTTTGGGACAAAAACCTGAATATTTCGGCTTAAAAAATATTGAATGAAACGTTCAGTTTTTATTTCGTTAAACTTTTCAATAGGAATAAAAATATGAATTTTCTGTCCTAAAATCGGTTTAAAATAATTGATGAAATTCTCGAAAATTTTCTCAGACAATGAAACAACTTTATCTTGCAACAGTGCTTTTCTTTTTTCAAGATATAATTTTCTGAATTCTGATTTTTTCATTCTCAAATTTATAAAAAATAGCGTTGAATCGATAAAACTGTAAGAGAGTTTCCCAGCTATTATAATAATTCACAAAAAAAAGTTGCCCTCCAAAGAACGCAACTTGTATATCATCAATCTAAGATTATTTTATCCTAAAATTTTATATATTTTATCAGACAAACGAACTCTGAAAGGTAACTCAAAGGTAATTTGGTCTCCTATTTTTGCAGTTTCACAAGAACTTCCATCCACGAAAATTTCCGTGATTGTAACTTCCTGTTCGCCTGTTGTAGGCCCTGAAATCAAAACTTTATCACCAACTGAAAGTTCGTTTTGTTCTATTAAAAACTGTGCAATTTTTGATTTTGTATAATAATGTTCAGCCTTGCCAATCAAAGATTTTTTGACAGCAATTTTTTGACGGATATTCTTTGTTTCCGCTTTTGCCAAAGGTTTATCTGGCAAATCTCCTGAGTTTTTAAAGGTTAAAGAATCAGATTTTCCTTTTCTGAAGACTTTATTTCCGACCTGCAAGCCTTTTCTTAATCTTAATTGTTCAGCTGCAGGCAAATGCGTTATTTCTAAGCATTCTGTCGAGCAGCAGTTTTCCATCGCCGCTTTACATTCATCACATTGAATGAACAATAAATGACAAGCATCATTAGCACAATTGGTATGATTGTCACAAGGTTTACCACATTGGTGGCACTGTGAAATAATATCGTCTGTAATTCTTTCGCCCAAACGATGGTCGAATACAAAGTTTTTACCTAAAAATTTACTTTCAACACCTTCTTCCTTTACCTGACGTGCATATTCGATAATTCCGCCTTCCAACTGAAAAACATTCTTAAAACCCCGATGCTTAAAGTAAGCGCTGGCTTTTTCACAACGAATTCCGCCTGTGCAATACATTAAAAGGTTTTTATCTTCTTTAAAATCCTGTAACTGTTCGTTGATAATGGGTAAACTTTCTCTGAAAGTTTCAACATCGGGAGTGATTGCGCCTTCAAAATGACCGACTTCACTCTCGTAGTGATTTCTGAAATCTACTACAATTGTATTTGGATCTTCTAATAAATTATTAAACTCCTGCGCTTTTAAGTGAATACCTTTATTGGTTACATCAAAAGTTTCGTCATTTAGTCCGTCCGCAACGATTTTGTTTCTAACTTTTATTGTCAGTTTTAAAAAAGAATGATCATCCTGCTCCACCGCCACATTTAATCGGATTCCTTTCATAAAATCATAAGCTTCCAACGTATCACGGAGTTGTTCCAGATGATCAGCAGGAATACTCATTTGGGCATTAATTCCTTCATGGGCAACATAAATACGGCCAAGTGCATCAAGTGCATTCCAGGCTATAAATAAGTCATCGCGAAATTTTTTGGGATCTTCAATTTTGGCGTACGCATAGAAAGACAAAGTAAGGCGTTGCTTACCGGCTTCATCAATAAGTTGAGCTCTTTCTTCTGCGCTTAAGGTGTTATACAGTTGCATGCTATAAACGTTTTAAGTGAGAAAAATTTTTGCAAATATATGAATTTCGATGGTATGACTAAAATGCAAAGACAGATTCTATATCATGTAAAAATGTCACTTTTTCTTTAATAAAATCTTAAGCTTTGTTAATAAATATTTTAACAATTATGATTTAATGTATAAAATGACACAATAGTCGTTAAATTTTAGTTAAAACAGTAACACAGCATACATATTGCATACTAATTAAGCATTAAATTTACATTCAGTAATACAAATAATTTAAACAAAGAAGATATACAATGAAGAGTACTTTAAAAAAACTTTTACCGTTTGCCGTTGTAGGGGTTATCTCAGGAGCTACTACCGTTGGCGTACAGCAATACTTAGGTCATGATTCTAATAATACTGACCAATCTTATTTTACATCATCCAAAAATGCCTCTTTTGTGGGTATGAATACCGCAGCAGTGGGTGACGATTTTGTAAAGGCTGCCAAAACGACAGTTCCGGCAGTGGTAACTATCAAAAATTACCAATCAAGAAGTACAAGCCGAGCGTCTGAACAAGATTTATTTGATTATTTCTTCGGTGATCCGTTTGGAGGAAGAGGTCAGCAAAGACAGAAACAGCAACAGCAACAAGCTCCTGATAATATGCCTTCAGGAATGGGTTCGGGTGTAATTATCTCGGCTGACGGTTACATTATCTCCAACAATCACGTTGTGGCAGGAGCTAATAAGCTTGAAGTTGTTTTAAGCAATAAAAAATCTTACATCGCAACTTTAGTAGGAACAGATCCGAATACAGATATTTCTCTATTAAAAATTGAAGAGAAAGGTCTTCCGTTCCTGAATTTTGCCAATTCGGATAATATTGATGTAGGACAATGGGTTTTAGCCGTGGGTAATCCATTAGGTTTAAATTCTACAGTGACAGCCGGAATCATCTCTGCAAAAGGAAGAGGAATCGGAATTTTGGGTGGACAAGGAAAAGCCACAAACCCGATTGAAAGCTTTATTCAAACCGATGCCGCTATTAACCCAGGAAACTCCGGAGGTGCTTTGGTCAATGTGAATGGAGATTTGATTGGAATTAACTCAGCAATTTCATCTACCACAGGATATTATCAAGGTTACGGATTTGCAGTTCCTGCTAACTTGGCAAGAAAAGTAGTTGAGGACATCAAAAAATTCGGAATCGTACAGAGAGGTTTCTTAGGGGTAATGTCATTGGATCTTTCAGATCAAAATCAAGTTACCAATTATAATAGAACTGAAAAAGCAAACCTTAAAGTGGGTTCAGGAGTTTTCTTGAGAGCTTTCCCTGAAAAAAGTGGGGCGCAAGATGCAGGACTAAAAGTAGGTGATGTTATCGTAAAAGTTGATGATATGCCAATTACAGATTTCGCAGACTTATCTATCTCAATTGGCAGCAAGAGACCTGGCGATAAGGTTTTGGTAACTTATCTTAGAAATGGAAAAGAAAACACAGCAACAGTTACTTTAAAAGATCAAAATGGAGGAACTACCGCAAGATCAAAAGCTGACTTGAGTGTTACTGAAAAAATAGGAGCAGAATTTGAACCGTTAAATGAAAGATTTAAAACTGAATACGGGTTAAATAGTGGTGTTGTCAGCAAAAATGTATCTGAAGGCAGCGAAATGGCTAAAATAGGTATCGTTGACGATTATATCATCATTGAAATCAACGGGAAACCAGTCAATTCTCAGAAAGACGTAGAAAAGATTTTAGATAAATATCAAGGAAATGTACAAGTGAAATTTGTAGATAACTTTGGAAGAATTTATACAAAAGGATTTAAAATGCCTTAGTAGAAATTCAGAGTAAATAAAAAACGCTGCGGTTTAATCACTGCAGCGTTTTTTTATGTTTAAAAATTTATCGATTATTCATTTTATCGGCGATTCGTTTTTTCTTTTTTCTTTCATAAATGATTTCTACAATCTTACCTCCCATCCACGCAAACGGGAAAAAGATAAGGAAAATAGAAATTTTATAAAAAGTAGGGTGATAAGGAAAAACAACAACATCAAGCATTGCTATAAACAACATGATGAAACCAATTAAAATCGCATAAGCAACTTTAGCATATTTAACAATAATAGCTGTAGCAACTCCGCCAACTGTACTTCCCAATCCTGAAATAAAAAGAAGAAAACCGAAAAATGCATCATTATTTTTCATGCTTTCCAAAAATCTTTGCCAGTGCTCGAAAGGCGCAAAAGCTTCAAAAGTCACCCATTTAGGGAAAGCTCTTATGCCCAGCGTGATAATAAGCCCTGCGATAACAAGACCTACTAAAACGGCAAATGTATTTCTGATAAAATTCATTAATCCTGATGTGCAATCATAGAAATTTCAATATCAACATTTTTTGGCAGACAAGAAACCTGTACAGTCTCTCTTGCCGGATAGCTTTCTGCATCTAAATAAGAAGCATAAATATCATTCATCACTGCAAAATCATCCATGCTTTTAAGGAAAATACTTGCCTTAACAACATTTTTGAAAGTCATTCCAGCTTCGGTAAGAATAGCCTCAAGGTTTTTCATTACCTGATGCGTTTCTTTTTCTATTCCTTCTACCAATTTACCAGTAGACGGATCAACCGGAATTTGTCCTGAGATGTATAAAACTCCGTTTGCAAAATTAGCTTGAGAATAAGGCCCGATAGCTGCAGGAGCATTTACAGTAGATACTATTTTTTTCATAAGTAGATATATTATTTTATTATGTATATCGCACTATCTTCACTAGAAGTGAAAATCATGCCGATTTTGACAAAATTTATTTCGGTTGCAAATATAAAATTTAAAATTAAATAAAAATATCGATTAGAAAGGTGGATTAGGCGATGTAAAACTTCGGTCTTTGTACTTCAATGCATCGCTTAGGATATTGGCTTTAATTCCGATAAAAAAGTCATATACTTTATACTGTCCGAAAGGCACCCAGTTAAAATTGATGGTGAAACTTCGCTGATCTCTTGAGAAACCGATTCTGGTGTACGCCAATTCTCTGGTCACCATATCGTAGTGAGTACTTCCAGTGATATTCCAAAATGGAGTTAGTTTAATACTTCCGTCTAAACCTATCGACGCAAGTCTATTTGGAGTTCTTGCCGTTGTTTTAGAATATGCATAGTTGGCATTGACATTCAGCGTCCAGGCCTGATCAAAATGGGCATAATTGTCATCATCGAAATAATAGTTTTCGTTTCTGATTTCCCCTTTCTGTTTGTATTTTTTGGCGTAATCTGTTTTCTCTCCAAACAATTCGCTGCTTAAAGGATAAGACAACTGAACATTGAATCCTTGTACGCTGAAAGCACCAAATTCTTCCGTTCTCACTCCTATTTCCTCGCCCGGAGCAAAGACTGTTCTGTAAGGATCTAAAGTCAAACTCGTATTAACACTCAATTTATTATCAAATAAAGATGTCTGCCCGTTGATCGATATGATAGACCAAGGGTGAGTTTTTGCAGCAAAATTATAATTCCCGGTAATATTTAATGATTCAAATAGTTTGACTTTTTTTATACCTGTGGAATCGCTTTTAGATTTTACCTTCATCTCGATATTATTCCCGATATTAAATCCTAAAGCACCTACCATTCCTGAAGTTGGCGCACCTACAATTCCGCCATCAAAAATTGAGTAAGGCGTTATCGCACCATTGGCATCAGAAAAGTTTCTGAAATAGCCGAATCCTGGCTCACCAAAATCCGGAGAATAGGTAAAGCCAATACTTGGTGACATCATGTGCCTTATCGCTTCAATTGCTGCTCCTTTTTTGAAATTTGCCTGTCCGTACAACTGCGTCTGGATACTTGCGGTGGTAGAAAAAGTAGAATATCCTGCAACTTTTTTGTTGACCTGATCAACTACTTTATTTTGAAGCGGATCATAGAATCTCGTCAGCGTTTTCGTCGTTAAAGCATTATCAATATTAGCTCCCAAACTGAAGGTGAAATATTTTGCAATGGTGGTATTGGTTCCTATCGTGATATTATTTTTAAGACCGGTCTGCATCTTATCCCACATGGCCTTGGTGAAAAGTTCGCCTTCACCAGTACTCACAAAATTGGTTAAATTTAAACCAGTATTAACGGTAATATTTTCTAATAAACCGCTTCGTACCCCCGTTTTTGAACCAAATAAATAAAACTGATTGATTGCAACATTCATTTGAGGCAATCTTAAATCTGCCAATCCCGTAGAGAAATTCTGAGAATAAGAAGCCGTTCCGGTAATTGTTGCAGGAAGTTTTAGAAATCTTTTGGTAAGCGAAAGCGTAGAATTCTGGGAAGTTCTCAGTACACTCTCATTCAAAATATAAGCATTATTGACCGTATTGTTATAAAACGTTTGGCTGGTAACATCCACTGATGCAGAAAAGGTTAAAAACGGATTCGATTTTGCATCCTGACTGTGTCTCCAAGCAATTCTGTAAGTTCCGGTTTTACTGTAATCATCTAAACCTTTAATCCCTCGAATAGTTGTCCCTATATCTGCCGAGAAGTTACCTGAATATCTGTATTTCTTGAGGTAATTCATTTCCGGACGAAGGTTCCAGCTTCCTTTTGTGTAAATATCTGCTAAAACTTTCAGGTCAAAATGTTCGCCGATAGGTTGATAATATCCTATTCCATTTAAGAAAAAACCTACATCTTCCCTTTCTCCAAAGCTAGGAATCAAAATACCTGCGGATCTTTTTTGCGAAAAAGGCAAAATAGCAAAAGGCATCACAAGCGGAGTCGGAACTTCTTCTATATACATCTGCACCGGCCCTGTGACCAAAGATGATCCGTTTTTACCTTTTACCATTTTTATGTGGGATGCACGTAATTTATAATCTGCTACGGTATCTTTCTTTTTTATAAAATAATCATCTGTCGTAAAATCTGCACGTCGCATCACGTAAACAGAATCGTTGTACTTTTTTGTCTTCTGAGCAACAATCACCCCCTCACTTTCTTCAGTTCTAGCATTGTAAGCTATTGCCTGCTTCGTTTTTGTATTGTAGCTAAAATCTGTTGTTTCGTATTTTTTTCCGGCTTGGGTAACCTGTACCAATTCTATAATTTTACCTAAAGAATCTTGTTTACCTCTGGCATAAACGGTACTTTTTGCTTCGTCAATTGATATATAATCTGCATCTATCTGCATATCCTGATACTTTATCTGAGCATTTTTGATCAGATAAATCATCTTTTTGGGAAAGTCTCTACGTTCTGTGTCTGCCTTAGTTTCGAATACATCCTCTAAGGCTTCTTTTTTTACAATAATGGTATCCTTTTTGGGGATGGTATCATTAACTACCTTTGTTTCCGTTAATTTTTTAGGAGATTGCTGTGCTAAAAAACTGTTAAAAATTAGGATAATTAAAATTTGTAATATATTTTTGAAGACGGTTTTGTCCAATTTTGTTTTTATATAATTTAGGCTCAAAATTAGTATAATTTTTAAAACTGTAAGATGTACACACGAAAATTTAAAATAATTTTAGCATTTCTCTTCATACTTTCTACTCAATTTGTCTTTTCTCAAAAAAAATTCACTGTTGTTTTAGACGCAGGGCATGGGGGAAGCGACCATGGAGCGAATCGAAATTATTCAGATATTGGCACCGTTTTGGAGAAAAACGTCACTTTGGCAATTGTGCTGAAATTAGGCTCTATGCTTGAAAAAAACAAAGATTTCAAAGTAATATACACCAGAAAATTTGATGAATATCCATCATTAACGGATCGAACCAATACAGCCAACCGAAGTAAAGCAGATTTATTTATTTCAGTACACGTAAATTCTTCGCCCAGCAGATCGGCAACAGCAAGGGGAACTGAAACTTTTGTACAAGGACCCGCTCAAAACAGAGAAAATCTGGAAGTTGCCAAACAAGAAAACAGCGTAATCTATTTGGATGAGAAAGATAAAGAGACTTTTGCTTCTTATGACGCTAGTTCTCCCGAATCTTTAATCGCCTTAAAACTTCAACAAAGTAAATATCTTGAAAATAGCCTAATTGTAGGAAGTTTTGTAGAAGGAAATTTTGAAAAAAGCGGACGTTTTTCAAGAGGTGTAAAACAGGAAAACCTTCACATTTTAAGAAGAAGCTCGATGCCTTCTATCCTTATTGAGACAGGATTTGTAAATAATTATGAAGATGCTGCATTTTTAAACTCAGAAAGCGGACAGCAACAAACGGCAGAAAACATTTACAAGGCAATCATCGATTACAAAAAAGCAGTAGATAGAAAAGGCGGCGTGCAGGCACCAACGAGAAAACCCGAACCTGAGAAAAAAGAAGAAGTTCCGCTGAAGAATGATTTCAGAATATTATTGATGACTTCTGCCATAAAATATAACGAAGATGATCCTGCATTGAAAGGCTTAAATTACATTCTAGCATTAAAAGAAAACGGAATTTACAAATACTACTACAGCGTAACCAATATGGCGTCTGTAAGAGACAGCAATATCAAAACTGCTAAAGACGCAGGCTTTAGAAATGCGTATGCGGTAGGATTTATGCCAAACCAAAAATTAAATGCCGGATATTACACCATCGAAGTCTTTACCGGAAAAGATAAATTGAGCGCCAACTCATTTATTCTACAAACTTTAAAAGATGTGGAAAGAGAGAAAAACAATGGTATGTTCTATTACACCTACGGAAAAGTGTCTTCTTTGGAAGATGCCGTAAAACTTCAAAAAGAATTAGAAGCCAAAGGGATTAAAAATACGATTATCCAGAAAGTGTATAAATAAGGAGAATAATTTTGAAGTGTAAATGTTAATTAATATTTTTGCATCCTCAAAATTTGGTCTATTCGTCTAGTGGTAAGGACTCAAGGTTTTCATCCTTGCAACAGGAGTTCGATTCTCCTATAGACTACACATCAACCAACAAAAGCCTTCCAATTGGAAGGCTTTTTACGTTTATAAATCTCACTATTGTATTTTCTAATCTTTAGTGCTATCAGATTTAAGAATAAAATAAAAGGTACTTCCTACTCCTATTTCACTTTCAACAGCAATTGTTCCGCCCTGGGCTTCAATAAATTCTTTGCTGATGCTGAGACCAAGACCTGTGCCTTCTGTTTTTGTCCCAGGAATTCTGAAATATCGGGTAAAGACTTTATTTAAATACTGCTCTTCTATCCCGCGACCGTTGTCTGTGACCGAAAATTTCACCTGATCGTTATCCAATTTAGCTACATTGATTTCAATCACCGATTTCTCATGCGAATACCGGATGGCATTCGATAAAATATTGTTCAAAACCCACGATGTTTTCTCGCTGTCTGCATTCACGACGGAAATATCCGAGGTAATATTCGTTTTGATGACAATCTCTTTATTCTCTGCAGCCGATTTATTTGCAGCAATGACATCTTCAATCATGTTTTGAACTGATGAAGGTTTTATATTTAATTGCACCACACCAGATTCCAGCTGAGTCATATTGAGAAGTTCTCCGGTAATTCTGAGTAAACGCTGCGTATCATCTTTAATTCCGGAAACCAACTTGCCTTGCTCCTCGTTGAGATGACCAATCCTTTCATTTTCCAATAACTGCAAGCCCATTTGAATGGATGAAATAGGAGTTTTGAATTCATGTGAAACCGTTCCCATAAAATGAGTTTTGGCTAAATCCAATTCCTTAAAAGGCGTGATATTTCTCAGCATAATGACCTGACCAATGAAGCGGCTTTCTTTTTCGCCAGTCGGGATAACATTGATGTCTAAAATTTCTTTTTCAAAATAATTTTCTTTCCCTTCTACAAAAATTTTCAATGCTGCTGTAGAATTTTTTGTCGCATCCGGATTAACTATTTCCCGGATAAGATCACGCACCAAATCGTTAGAAACTGCAACATCCTGAATGAGTTTTCCTACAAAGTTTTCTTTTTTTAAACCTGAAATTTTCAATGCTTCATCATTCACGAAGAGAACTTTTCGGTCTTCATCAATTCCAATCACCGCATCGTGCATATTGTCAATCAGAGTTTCAATGCGTTTTTTTCCTTTTAAAATTTTATCGATCCTGCTTTCAGAATATTCCTGAAGTTTTTCTGCCATTGTATTGAAAGATCTTGCCAATTCTCCAAACTCACTGCTGCTTTCAAACTGTACCCGCTGTCTGTAATTCTGATTGGCAATCTGATGAATACTCGAAGTCAGCTCTCGAATCGGATTTGAAATATTGGCAGGTAAATTCACCATTAAAATAAATGCAACTAAAAAACATAAAGTTCCGACGATAGAAATTACCGCAATTGCATTTTCTGCCGTCGTATTGGCAATTCCGCTTTTGATCTGGATGGCATTCATATTGAGCTGCATGAGCTCGGCAATATCTTTTCGGATGGCCGAATGTAATTTTAAATTTCCCTTATCAACTATCAGCTCCGAAAAATGATCATCAATATTTTGAGTGACTTCTTGTTCTCCACTTTCTGTAATATTCTGACGCTGAAGATTAAGGTTTTTTTGAAATTCTGACACCGCAAAAGGCTCGGTAGAAATTTCTTCGAGAGACAACAGCATATTTCTGGAGTACTGCAAGGTATTGTAGTTCGCCACAAGAATATTCTGGGTATCTTTTTTTAGCTGATAAATAAACCATCCACCCAAAGTTGACAGCACAATTATCATAAAAAACAGCAGACCAACTCCTGCATTAAGCTTAGTTTTTATTTTCATTACGACAAAATTACTAAATCTACGTTCTGTTTAGACAGTCTTTTGAGTAAGGAATTAAAAGTGTCTGTTGCCAGAATAATTCTCCAGATATCCAAATGTGGTTTTCCGATACACATCGTCGTAATATTTCTTTCTTCGCATTGCTCCATGATGGTCATTGCAATATTTTTACTTTGAATTTTTATGATTTCTGCGCCCAATTCGGTAGCCAGTCTGAAATTATTAATCAAATGTCTCTGTTTATTCAGCGCAATTCTGTCCGCCGATTCTCTGGGAATCTGAACATACAGCAAAAACCACTGACTGTTGTAATAACTTGCCAGTCTTGCGGTCTTCCGGATAACATTTTTTGCTGTCACTTCGTTTGAACTGATGCACGCAAGAAATCTTTCTTTTTTTAAAGTTTTTCCAGTGACAACTTCTGTTTCAACTTTCCTTGTAACCTGCGATGCCACTTCTTTCAGCGCCAACTCACGAAGTTGAAGGATATTTTCGTTTTTAAAAAAATTATTGAGCGCAGACGGTATTTTACTTTGGTCGTAAATTTTCCCTTCTTTTAATCTTAAAATCAATTCATCAGCGGTAAGGTCAATATTGACAACCTCATCCGCCGAAGCCAGAACGGTATCAGGAATTCTTTCCGCAACTTCAATTCCGGTTACAGCTTTTACCTCATCGTTGAGACTTTCCAAATGCTGAATATTGACCGCACTGATGACATTAATTCCTGCTTCTAAAATCTCAAAAACATCCTGCCATCTTTTTTTATTTTTGCTTCCTTCGATATTGGTGTGAGCCAATTCGTCAATAATCACGATTTCCGGACGCAGGACGATGATCGCCGGAACATCCAGTTCTTCCAGCTCTTTGCCTTTGTAAAATAATTTTCTTCGGGGAATAATAGGAAGACCTTCCAGCAAATCATGTGTTTCCTTACGATTGTGTGTTTCCACATATCCTATCTTTACATCTATTCCGTTTTGAAGGAGCACGTGAGCTTCCTGAAGCATTCTATAGGTTTTCCCTACGCCCGCACTCATCCCGATGTAAATTTTCAGTTTACCCCGTTTTGAACTGTTGATGAGATGCAGAAACTCTTCTGCAGATTTTCTTGATTCATTCATTTTAAATAAAATGATTTAATTCTACTCTAAGACCTTTATAAATCTTTTAAACCAATGAGAGATTTTTTAATTTCATTCAGACATAAATTTCAAGAGAATTTTTCTCCACCCAAGCCCTAAAGGGACGAAAAACTATCTTGAAATTGACCAAAACTACTACCTTTAGAGCCAGGGAAATAATTTTGGTCAATTTTAATTTAAACAAAGATCATATTCATTATTACTAAAATGAAATGACCAATGCCGTCGTTGCCGTCAGGCTATTTTTATTAATCTCATCTATTCTGTTCATAAAGATAGCATCTTTGCTGCTTAAATTTCTGATTTCTGTACGCCAAACGAGATTCGGCAAGATCTGATAATCAGCATTCAGAGAATATCCGAAAGTTTTAAAACCGTTTTCCGTTCCGGTAGCAATGATTACTCCTTTTTCATCCTGATAATATTCTCCTCTTGCTGTAAAACTCAGTTTTTCTGTAGCATTGTATTTTGCAATTAAAACCGGTGTGTACCAAATATTGTACTGCTCACTTCCTTTTTCTTTTTGTTCGGCACCAATGTCAAAACCTGCTGTCACTCCGAACTTTTTATTAATTTGATACACTGCATACAGATTATGAAAATATCGCATCTGGCGAATGCTGTCGGGTTTATCATTTCCGATGAAAGAACTGCTGTTGATGGTCAGTTTTTCATTAGGTTTAAATGTCAGCTGATGCCCGAATGCAGGCGTAGAATTTCCGTCAACTCTCTGAATACGCTGCCAACCATTGAGTACTAAACCGCTTACAAACCATTTTCCACTTTCAGATGTATAAGATATTTTTGCCCCTGTCTCGAAATAAGGAGAATTATCGGCTGCAAGACTTCTTGTAAGCGCCCAATTGTCTTTTCCGATGGCACTTTCAAAACCTATGTGAGAAGGAAAAATACCTGCATCAATCCAAAGATTATGTTTTTTTGAAATTTTCAAGCCTACATTGGATTCAAAAATATTTTTCATCACACCTTGCTCTGCTGCGTAATTAGCATTCATGTAAGTTCCGACTGCTAAAGCAAGATTGGCTCGAACATTTTCTGTGTTGTACGCCGTTTTTATAAAAGCTAAATTGACGTTTACTTCATTGTTCCGGTTGTGACTGTAAACAAACGAAGGACGGCTGTTATTTTTCGGATTATTAAAATCTGCAGTGTAATAAACCTCAGCGTATCCGCCAACGGTAAGAGGTTTTGTAATTGAATCGTTTTGAGCAGATGCACTGATACCGCATACAGCTAACAAAACAAATAGTATTTTTTTCATTTAGTTTAAATTTAAGAAAAATATGGGGTTTTATTTAGGAAATCAATGTTGTCAGAAGAAAAACATCAACAAATTTGACGATTGGTATGTCTATAGAACAAATTAACAGTTCGCTCCTCCGGAGCTTCGTTTTTGGAAGCTTTATTTTTTCTATTAACAGTAAATCCCGATGGGATTTAATACAGCTCCGTGAGGAGCAAACTGTTAATAGCAAATAGTTGTTTTTAGAAGTAAAGCTCCATAGGAGCGACCTGCTAATTATATTTTAATTTTTATCGGACAAAATATTTAAGATGATAAATATTGAGTTTAAAAATTTACTTCCCGCTTAACTGGTCGAGTGCGATATTCAATTTTAGAACATTGATTTTTTCAGGGCCAAACATTCCAATCAGAGGTTTCTCTGTATTTTGAACGATAAGATTATTGATTTTTGACTCATCAATATTTCTGATTTTCGCAATTCTTTTTACCTGAATTTTCGCTGCCTGCACAGAAAAATTAGGATCCAATCCGCTTCCGCTGGCCGTCACTAAATCTGCCGGAATATCTGACTTTACAATTCCAGGATTTTTCATCAAAATCGTATCGATACGAGCCTGAACTTGTTTGAGATACTCTTCATTCGATGGACCTTTGTTGCTTCCTCCCGAACCTGCTGCATTGTAATCGACTGCTGAAGGACGAGAATTGAAATATTGATCTGTACTTAATGACTGTCCTATATTAGCGTAATAGGTTTTATTATTATGTTTAATTAAATCTCCCTTTCCCTGATTAGGTGAAAGCTGAGCAATTGCCCAGATGGACATCGGATAAACAATGGCAAGAAAAACGATGCACAAAGCAGTCAGTTTAATTGCTGGTAAAATATGTTTTTTCATTTGATAATAATTTAAAAAGGCATGAAACAGGAAGAATTGAGATAGTTAAAAGGACGAAAAGTTACATGATAAAAGTCTCTTCCTGCCGTGCCTGTGAGCTATTTAGAAAAATAAGGATACAATGATGTCAATGATTTTAATTCCGATAAAAGGAATAATAACTCCGCCCAATCCGAAGATGAATAAATTCCTTCTGAGCAACGCCGATGCGCCGATTGGTTTATAAGCCACCCCTTTCAATGCCAGCGGAATCAGTATCGGAATGATAATCGCATTGAAAATGACTGCCGATAAAATTGCACTTTCCGGACTGTGAAGATTCATGATATTTAAACCTTGCAAAGCAGGAATTGCCGTGATAAACAATGCAGGAATAATGGCAAAATACTTCGCAACATCATTGGCGATACTGAATGTCGTCAGCGTTCCTCTAGTCATCAGCAACTGTTTACCAATCTCCACAACTTCTATTAATTTTGTCGGATCATTATCTAAATCAACCATGTTTCCGGCTTCTTTTGCAGCCTGAGTTCCGCTGTTCATTGCTACACCTACATCAGCCTGAGCCAATGCTGGAGCATCATTGGTACCGTCTCCCATCATGGCAACCAGACGACCTTCCTGCTGTTCTTTTTTGATGTAGTTCATTTTATCTTCCGGTTTCGCTTCGGCAATAAAATCGTCAACACCCGCTTTTTCAGCAATAAATTTTGCAGTCAGTGGATTGTCACCGGTGACCATCACTGTTTTAATACCCATTTTTCGGAGACGTTCAAAACGTTCGCTGATTCCTGGTTTAATGATATCCTGAAGTTCAATCAATCCCAAAACATTTTCATTTTCTGAAACTACGAGTGGCGTTCCTCCATTCTGAGAAATTTCTTTAACTTTTAAATCAATTTCTTGTGGAAAAATATTTCCAGCAGCTTCAGATATTTTTCTGATGGCGTCGGTTGCTCCTTTTCGGATGCGGTTTCCGTCGTAATCAATTCCTGAACTTCTGGTTTCTGCGGTAAATTTGATAAACTGAGGATTACTGATTTCATAGCTTAAAGGATTGATTCCCGCCAACTCAATGATTGATTTTCCTTCGGGAGTTTCATCTGCCATTGAACTCAAAACAGCCGCTTTGATTAATTGTTTTTCATCAACTTGGTTAGCAGGATAAAAACTTGTTGCCTTACGGTTTCCGATGGTGATTGTCCCTGTTTTATCTAAAAGTAAAACGTCGATATCTCCAGCTGTTTCTACTGCTCTACCGCTTTTGGTGATGACATTGGCACGCAATGCTCTGTCCATCCCGGCAATTCCGATGGCAGATAACAATCCGCCAATAGTAGTAGGAATTAAACAAACAAAAAGTGAGATAAATGATGCAATGGTAATCGTGACATTAGAATAATCTGCAAACGGTTTCAAGGTCACACAAACGATAATAAAAACCAATGTAAAACCTGCCAGCAAAATCGTCAAGGCAATTTCATTAGGCGTTTTTTGTCTTGAAGCACCTTCTACCAAGGCAATCATTTTATCTAAAAAGCTTTCTCCGGGTTGCGTTGTAACCTGTACAACAATTTTATCCGACAAAACTTTTGTTCCTCCTGTTACAGAACTTTTATCACCTCCAGATTCACGAATGACAGGAGCAGATTCTCCGGTAATCGCACTTTCATCAATTGTTGCAAGCCCTTCGATGATCTCTCCGTCTGAAGGGATGATATCTCCGGCTTCGCAAACGAAAACATCTCCTTTCTGTAATTTAGATGAAGAAATTGTTTCGCCATTTTGAAGTTTTGCAGGCGTTTCTTCTCTGGTTTTACGAAGACTGTCTGCCTGGGCTTTTCCTCTTGCTTCGGCAATTGCTTCGGCAAAATTCCCAAACAGAACGGTGAGTAAAAGAATGATGAATACCGTGAAATTGTAAGCAAAACTTCCCTGAGATTTTTCTCCTGTCAAAGTCCACACGCTTACAAAAAACATCACCAATGTACCGAGCCATACAAGAAACATGACGGGATTTTTAAACATCAGTTTCGGATTCAGTTTCACAAAAGACTGTTTCAATGCTTCCTGAACCAATTCTTTTTGAAACAAAGATTTATTTTGAGCCATTTTTAATCTGTTATTTTAATTTATCTTAATGAAAAATATTCTGCAATTGGACCCAATGCCAATGCCGGGAAGAATGATAATGCTGCAATAATTGCGATCACTGCAAAAGTCATCAGTCCGAATGTTGAAGTATCTGTTTTCAGCGTTCCTTCTCCTTCAGGAATATATTTTTTCTGAGCCAGTAATCCGGCAATTGCTACAGGACCGATAATCGGTAAGAAACGACCGACCAACAAGACAATTCCTGTAGAAATATTCCAGAAAGGATTATTATCACCCAGACCTTCAAAACCACTTCCGTTGTTGGCTGCTGAAGATGTATATTCGTAAAGCACTTCACTGAAACCGTGGAATCCAGGATTATTGAGTGTAGAAGTTCCGACTGCGGGGAAATAAGCAGCTATTGCTGCACCTACCAAAATAAGAAACGGATGAAGCAATGCAATGATCATCGCAATTTTCATTTCTCTGGCTTCAATCTTTTTGCCCATAAATTCCGGAGTACGGCCGACCATCAATCCGCTGATGAACACTGCAAGAATGATGTAGATGAATATATTTAAGATCCCTACTCCGTCACCGCCAAAAAATGCGTTAACCATCATCGCAAGCATCTGTGTCATCCCGGAAAGCGGCATCGAACTGTCGTGCATTGAGTTCACAGAACCCGTAGAAATAACCGTAGTTACAATACTCCAGAATCCTGAAGCGGCAGAACCAAAACGGATTTCTTTTCCTTCCATTGCACCGAGTGACTGATCAATTCCCATCTGGCTGATTGCAGGATTTCCGTTCATTTCCATTACAACTGTAGGAACTGCAAGTAAAAGAAATCCGATGGTCATGACTCCAAAAATCATGTATCCAAATTTATTTCTTCTGATGAAATAACCAAAAGCAAAAACCATTGCCATTGGAATAATCAACTGTGAAACCATTTCTACCATATTGGTAAAATAGTTCGGGTTTTCTAGCGGATGAGCTGAATTTACTCCAAAAAATCCACCGCCATTCGTTCCTATATGTTTTATAGGCACAAAAGCAGCAACAGGTCCTGTAGAAACTTCCATATTTTTACCTTCCAGCGTAATCATCTTATCCTTTCCTTCAAACGTCATCGGCATTCCCTGAAAAACCAATACTAAACCCATTAAGAATGAAAGAGGCAGCAAAATTCTTGTGATTGATTTTAGCAAATAATCATAAAAATTACCTAGTTTTTCGGTTGTTTTTTCGCGGAAAGCTTTGAATACAACGATTGCTGCTGCGATCCCTGTTGCAGCGGAAACAAATTGAAGAAACATCAGCCATATCTGTCCGAGATAACTTAATCCTGTTTCACCTGAATAATGCTGTAAATTACAATTGACGAGGAAAGAAATTGTTGTATTAAATGCCAGATCCGGCGACATACCCGGATTTCCGTCCGGATTGAGCGGAAGCCAGCTCATATTCATCAGAACGAGCATACTGATGAAAAACCATAAAAAGTTGATGGTTAAAAGTGCGATCAGATGCTGTTTCCAGTTCATTTCATGATCAGGATCGATTCCTGATATTTTGTAGAAAAATCTTTCTACGGGTTTGAAAACAGGATCCAGAAATGTTTTTTCTCCTGTGAATACTTTTGAAATATACTTTCCAAAAGGTATCGCCAACAGCAATGTTATGACAAACATTGCTACAACGCCTAAAATTTCAGTGTTCATAGTTTGTTTAATGAATTAGTGCAAATTCTTTTACGGTAATCACCAAGTACAAAAAAGCAATGATGAAGCTGATCCAGAAAATCAGAATTCCCCACTCTTTTATTTGATGTATGATCTTACGGTTCATTTGCTTATTAATTGGTTTTAAAATTTTTCCGGCTTTACGAGCACATAGCAGATATAAATGAATATGGCTATTGATATAAAAAATAGTAGGGTCATTTTTAGAATTTTAGATCTTGATCTTTTTTTGTTTGTTCGCTGTATACCATTCTAAAATCTTTTGGGATTTCCTGATACAGAAATCTCCACTGTTGCGGTTTTAGACTTTTCCTCAGACTTGCAAATGAGCGTATAAAGAGATTCTCTATAATGTATCTGATGTAAGAATTTCCGTTTTTGTAAATCCAGTACATTCTTTTGATTGAAATATTGATTTTCTGTACGTTTGATTTTTGCGTATCTATTTTCATATTATCAATCATAACCTGTATCACTCCCGGGAAATTGTTTTGCTCAGAAAGTGCAACAATCTCTCTTCGAACCGACGGAAAAAAAACTTTCAGATATTCTACAGCGGTGAATCTGTTTATTTTGTTTAACATTTTAGATTTTGTCGAAATATTCAACAAGACGGTAAAACAAAACAAATAACACAACCGCAGTGATTAATAGAATAATTGTTATCATTTTATTTAATTTTAATTAACCTGCAGAATCGCAGCGGCTACAAAAACACCAAGGATTACAGCAATATTGATCGTAATGACTTCGAGGTTGTGCTTTTCACGGGTAGACTTTAAGAGTTTCCAGTCTCCTATTTTTCTGATTTTTGATTTCATATGTAGATTTTTATTGTTTTTTAAAGGTCATATGCAATCGCTGAATCTTCAATACAATTTTGTATTTCCAAATCATGGCGATTTCATTTCTTTAAAATTTTTAAATTCCTGATTTATAAACCTGGCGTAAGTAGTTGTTTTGAAGACTTGGTGACATTTTAGAAAAAATCAAATCTTTGTATGAAGGTTCACAACAAAACGTAAGACTGTCTAAAGAATAAATGAAAATGTTTTCGATAGCGTTCTTTAATGCCTGATCCCCTTTGTTATAAAGCTGATTCATCTTGGTAATCGACTTCATCAGAATTTTCTGATCATGATTTTTAATCAGTTTTTTGATTTGTTTGGTGAAAATACTGATCACCATAAATGGAGTTTTTGTTTTGTAAGACTCTTTAAAATCTTCCTGAGATTCAGGGATGATTTTTACGATTTCTCTTACAGCATCTGTATGATTCATTTTTAATTTGTTTTGAATCTCTAATGCCAAGATTTATTCCCTTGAACAACAAAAACACACAATAAATTGAAAACCAATTAATTAAATCAAATTCAAAACATTTCAAAACACAAAAAACCCTATCAAAATGATAGGGTCGTTATCAGAATGGAATTATTTTTTAAGAAATTTTATACTCTTCTACCTTTCGGTACAAGGTGGCAATGCCGATTTCGAGTAAACGGGCAGCTTCGGCTTTATTGCCTTTGGTATGATTAAGAACTTTCTGAATCTGCATTTTCTCAGCACTCGCCATAGAGAAAGCAGACATCATTTTGGTTTGAGAAGAATCTATCTCGTTATTGTAGACCGAAATATCTAAAGGAAGACTATCTATTTCTAATTCAGATGAATCTGTGAGAATAACACTTCTCTCAATTACATTTCGAAGCTCACGGATGTTACCTTTCCAGAGATGATTTCTTAATGCTTTTAAATAATCCAAAGAGACGGAAGTGATATTTTTCCCGGTCTTGAGCGAAAAACTTTTCAGGAAGAAATTGACAAGTAATTCAATATCAGCCACTCTTTCTCTTAAAGAAGGAAGCTTAATCTGAAAAATATTAATTCTATAATATAAGTCTTCACGGAAATTCCCTTTTTCGATTTCAGTTTCCAGATCTCTGTTGGTGGCAGCGATGATTCTCACATCCGTTTTAATAGGCTTATTGTCACCCACTTTCAGAAATTCTCCCGATTCTAAAACACGCAAAAGTTTTGCCTGCAAATCCAACGGCATCTCACCGATTTCATCCAAAAAAACAGTTCCCAGATTGGCTTCTTCAAAAATACCTTTGCTGTCTTTCAGAGCTCCGGTAAAAGCACCTGCTTTGTGACCAAATAATTCATTTTCCAGCAAATCTTTTCCAAAAGCCGAACAATTAATGGCAATGAAATTATTTTTATTCCTATTACTAGCATGGTGAATGGCTTGCGCAAAAACCTCTTTTCCGGTACCCGTTTCGCCCGTCAAAAGAACGGTAGCATCGGTAGTTGCGACTTTTCTTGCAGAATCTACCACTTTGGTGATTGCTGATGATTTTCCTATGATGCTGTCAAATGATTGTTTTCTGTTGAGTTGCTTTTCCAGATGCAAAACGCGTTTGTTTAACGCAACTTTTTCAGATGCTTTATAAATGAGAGGAAGAATTCTGGTATTGTCGTCACCTTTTGTAATGTAATCAAACGCACCGTTTTTAATCGCCAGAACGCCGTCGGGAATGTTTCCAAAAGCTGTTAAGAGAATAATTTCTACGCTAGGAAATTTATCTTTTATAATTTTAGAGCATTCCACTCCGTTTCCGTCGGGTAGTTTGACATCGCAGATAACGATATCGATCTCTGAGGTTTCGAGTTTCTTCAATCCACTCTTCAGATTGCTCGCTTCGAAAACTTCAAAACCTTCCAGGGCGATGATTCTTGAGAGAAGCGATCTTATTTTCGCTTCATCATCAATGATTAAAATGGTGTTCAATGCTGTAAAATATAATGTTCAAAATTAGAATTATTATTTCATTCGGAATCCGTTTGAAAAAAAATTATTCATCATCGCAACTGAAATAGGCATAAAATATCTTTAATTTTGAAATACATTTGAAAAAAATCACTATTCAGACATTATTTTGAACCTGATAATTAGCTTTTTAACAAAAAATTTCATTTAATTAATATCTCTATTTTGAAAAAAAGAAAAAAATATTACCTTTGCACCAACCTAAAAGGGAGATTGGGAGTTCTTATAATTTAATTCATGACAATAATGGTTTTTATAATAATCTGTTACAGACAAATCTTTAAACCTTTATATGTCGTAAATCTAGAATGTACATAACTCTTAGATTACCAAATTTGATATCATGCCGGATTTAAAGATACAGGAAGCAAAATTGCTTTTTAATAAAATCCACTCGAACCCAAAAAGTTACGATTTAAAGATCAATGAAGAAGGGATTACAGGCAGAGATGATAAAATAAGTTTCAGACTCTATAGGAACGGTGAGGGAAGTGCCTTTGAGGTACTGATTGACGGGATAACGTTCACCAATACCACTGGGGAATGGAACAATGCTCTGAATATGCTGACAAGCACTATCAGAAAAATAGAAAAAGAACAACAGAATATAAAACTAGAACAGGCATTAGATAAGCTCAAAAAATACCTCTCAGAATAAAGTTCAAATTTTTTAAAAATAAATTTGGCTGGTATAAAAAAAGTTTATAAATTTGCACTCACATTTGAACGATATGGCAAATCATAAATCAGCTCTTAAAAGAATAAGACAAAACGAAGTTAGAAAAGTTCGTAACAGATATTACCACAAGACTGCTAGAACAGCAATCAAAGGGTTAAGAAATGAAGAGGACAAAACTGCAGCAACAGAACAATTGCCAAAAGTTATCGCTTTATTGGATAAATTAGCTAAGAAAAATATTATCCACAAAAACAAAGCGGCTAACTTAAAAAGTAAATTGACTAAGCACGTTAACAAGTTAGCGTAATTATAGTAGGCCCGTTCGTCTATCGGTTAGGACCTCAGGTTTTCATCCTGGTAAGAGGGGTTCGACTCCCCTACGGGCTACTAAAAAGAATTGAAACTTTTAAAAATTCAAAATTACTAACCCGCTATTTATAGTGTGATGGTAGATGGCCCGTTCGTCTATCGGTTAGGACCTCAGGTTTTCATCCTGGTAAGAGGGGTTCGACTCCCCTACGGGCTACAAAAGAGATTTCAAATTTGAAATCTCTTTTTTGTTTTCGATACAGTTAAAAATCATCTATAAAGTTAACTTAGATATTTAAAAATTGCTATATCTTTGCAATTCATCAGATGATATGATGTTTTAAATATGCAGATTCAAAGAAAAACTTTAGCGCAGGAAGTTGCAGATAGATTAATCGAAGGAATATCCAACGATGAATATGCTATTGGCGAAAAACTTCCGATTGAATCTGAGCTGATGAAAATCTACGGCGTCGGCCGCTCCAGCATTCGTGAAGCGATAAAAATTTTATCGATTAAAGGGATTCTCAATGTACAGCAAGGCGTTGGAACTTTTGTGGTTGCTAAAAACGCTCAGGAATCTTTAGAATCTCAAATGAATAAAGCAGAGATTCAGGATGTACAAGAAGTGCGTTCACTGCTCGATTCAAAAATTGCAGCAAAGGCAGCGATAAACCGAACCGAGGAAGATTTAAAAACAATTAAAAAATATCTGGATCTCAGATCTCAATTTGCAGAAGAAAATCTCGCAACGGAATGCTATCAGGCAGATATCAATTTTCATTTGGCCATTGCAGAAGCTTGCGGAAACAAACTTTTACGGGAAATTTACAAAGTAGCAACAAAAAATATATTGAGTTCTTTTGAAATTAGGCATCACAACAATACGGACTCATTTAAAATTTCACAAAAAATACATATCGACCTTTATCAATCTATCGAAAATGGTAATGCTGAAAAAGCTTCCATCATTGCGCAAAAAATAGTTGATCAGATTTACTAAAAAAATTTAATAAAATTCATCAGATGATATGATGAATAAAAGTAATATTATGGAAAATATCTCTACAAAAACAATTGACACTACAAAAATTGTTTATCCTATCCTGTTCATGATTAGTTTTTCTCATTTTTTGAATGACTTAATTCAATCTACTATTCCTTCGCTTTACCCGATATTAAAAGGAGAATTCAGCTTATCTTTCGCTCAAATTGGAATTATCACCTTGGTATTTCAGCTTACCGCTTCTATTTTGCAGCCCTTTGTGGGAATTTATACGGATAAGAAACCCAATCCAAGATCTTTAGCCATCGGCATGGGATTATCAATGGCCGGATTACTTTTGTTGGCGGCCGCACATCAGTATTATGTCATTCTAATTTCTGTGGCATTGATTGGAATGGGCTCATCAATTTTTCACCCTGAAGCTTCAAGGGTAGCACAATTGGCATCGGGTGGACAAAAAGGATTGGCTCAATCTATATTTCAGGTAGGTGGAAATTCAGGAAGTGCGATTGGACCTTTATTGGTTGCTTTAATTATTCTTCCTTTAGGACAAGGTTATGTAGGATTATTTGCTATTGCAGCATTTATCGGAATCATCGTACTGTGGAGAATCGGGAACTGGTATGCGGAAAGATTATCATTGAAAAAATCTGCAAAACATCCAAGCGACATTATCGAAATACAGCTTTCCCGTAAAAAAGTTCTTTTTTCAGTGGCTATTTTATTGACTTTGGTATTTTCAAAATACATTTACCTGGCTTCAATGACCAATTATTTTACTTTTTTCCTCATTGATAAATTCCACATTTCGGTACAAGATTCTCAGTTATTTTTATTCATGTTTTTAGCGGCCGTTGCTGTAGGAACCATTTTAGGAGGGAAATTAGGTGATAAATACGGCAGAAAAAAAATCATCTGGATTTCTATTTTAGGTGCGGCACCATTCACACTTTGTCTTCCTTATCTTTCATTATTCTGGACAATTGCATTTGCGGTTATCATAGGATTAATCATCGCTTCCGCATTTTCCGCAATATTAGTCTACGCCACAGATTTGATGCCCAATAAAATCGGATTGGTTGCAGGATTATTCTTCGGATTTATGTTTGGAATGGGCGGAATAGGATCTGCTGTTTTAGGAGCAGTCGCAGATGATACGAGCATAGAATATGTTTTCAAAATCTGCGCATTCTTACCTTTAATGGGAATTATCACCGCATTTTTACCTAATATAAAAGGACATAAAAAATAGTCCTCAAGGCTGTGGATGAGGACTATTACAATTATATAGTAGAATTTTAGGTTTAAGAAAGAATTACGACAATTGCTTTTTTTACCTAAAATTCTATTTTTTATTTATTTTAAATTCCAAAGTTGATAAAAATACTAAATCTTGATCTCGCTTCAATATCTCCTCCCGCCAGATTGGTATAAGTCGGAAGCATTAGTTCTGTTCCCAGACTGAATTTTTTGTAAGAAGCTTCAAAACCTAACTTTCCATATAAAGAACTTCCGGCAGTTTTCGGAATATCTTCTTTATATTGGCGGTTTCGATCATAGACTTCACCCTGAAAACCAAATTTTGCAGAAAGAATGCTTTTCTCACTTCCAAAGATTTGATAAAATCCTGTGGCTGAATAATTCCACTGATTCCCAAACTGATAGTGTTTTTTGTTTTCGGTTTTAATCGTGTAATCGGTATTGAGAAGCACAGCCAGTTTATTTTTTTGAAATCTGTAATTCAAAACTGCCTGATAATCCCAACTTCCGGTTCCCAACTGAAAGCTCGGATTGACTCCGGAAATTCCTTTTTCATCAAACTTTCCGAGCGGAACTTTAACTCCAACTCCACCATTCAGCTGATGAATATTGTCTTTTGAATTAATCAACTGATAAATTCCCATCAAATTAAAATCTCCGAATCCGTTAATATTAATATCACCTTGCAAAGTTCTCTTTTCATGAAAATGAAATGGCAGACTTCCGTAAATACTCAATTTTTGAGTCAGAGGAATTTTTGCCCAAAGCTGAAGGGTATTGAAATACTGATCCTGCGTTAAATCGTTGACAAATAAATTCTCTTTCGCTTTATAATGCTGAGCGAAATATTTAATTCCGATAAACTGAGGATTTAACAAAGATTCAAAACCTGACGAACCATTTCCTGCTGCGCAACCACAGGCATCACATTCATTGAATAAAATATCATCTTGAAAATTATTTGAAATGTATAAACTGTCATTCGTTGTTTTTGCCTGAAAACTGTTCGAAGAAATCAGACTTATGATAAAAATTATTTTCTTCATTTCTCTTTAATTATTCAGCGAATTTTGGATTGGAAATAAAATTTTTGTCCGATAAAGTTTTCAGAAAAGCAATAATGAATTTTTTTTCCTGAGCATTCATCGGAATTCCAATATGATTGTTCTGTTTCAGTTGAGTGTCGAGATTAGGATGATCTTCAACACTATCAGAATAAAAATTAAGTACTGCTTCCAAAGTATAAAATCTTCCGTCATGCATGTAAGGTGCTGTGTATTCTACATTCCTCAAGCTTGGAACACGGAATTTCATCCAGTCATTTTGATCCAGCGTCACCCGATGTCGTCCTGCATCTTTAAATTGGGCATTGTAATACATTCCGGTATTTCTGAAACTTTCATCAGTAAACAATTCTCCGCTGTGGCAGGAAGCACATTTTTGTTGAAACAAAGCCATTCCTTGAGATTCTTCAGAAGATAAATTTACTTTTCCCTGTTTAAACCGATCATATTTGGAATCTGCCGAAATCAAAGTGGCTATAAACTGCGACAATGCTTTTAACACTCTTTCTCCGGTAATACTTTCATCACCGTAAGCCTGCTTAAACAATTTTTTATAAACATCCTCTTTACTGAGTTTGGTAATCACTTCAGGCATTGAACTATCCATCTCGTTTGCATCGGTGATCGGAATGATCGGCTGTTGGTTTAAATTATGAATCACGCCGTCCCACATATACCGCTTCAGAAAAGCCATGTTTTGAATGGCCGGCGCATTTCTGATTCCGATTCTGTCGTCAATTCCGTGGCTCACCGTATGACCATGATGGGTAAAAGCATGTTCCTGAATATGACAGAAACCGCATGAAATGGTATTATTTCTTGAAAGTCTGCCTTCGTAAAATAATTTCCTGCCTAACTCTACTCCATTTTTTGTGATTGGATTTTCATCCTGATCAAAAGTCATCTCCGGAAAATATGCTGGAAACCGAAGATTCACGGCTTCATCTTTTTCTAAAGGCTGAATCACATCATCGGAACACGAAACAAAATTCAGAGAAGCAATGATCAACAATCCTGTTTTTAAAATAAGCTTAATCATTGTGAACGTGATCTATTTTAAACATTTTCGTTAAATTATTCGTCACATTCACTAAATGCTGATTGGAGCCCATCGCCATATTATTAGTCGTTGAAAGGCTTAAAGCAGTTTCTCCACTTAAATATTGGTTGAAATCTGCCAGAATATGAATCGAAGGTTTTACTGTTGTAGAAACTCTGGCGGTTGTTGGAAGATCTAAAATCACTTCACGATACAAATCCGGAGTATTATTGGCGGCTACATTTCCCATGTTTCCTGTGTGATTCATAAATTCAGTGTTGGCAGAACTCGTTCCGTATTTTCCTTCGAGTTTTACGAAAATATATCCGGCAGCCCAAGACCAGGTCAGACTTTCTTTTTTGGCTTTTTCCCAGAATTCGGCCTGTCCGTTTTGTCCCAATAAATAGGCATTCTGACTGATCCCTAATCCGAATTTTATTTTTTTGTAATTGCCTTTAGGAATTTCATCTAAGTCTACGTAAACAATTCCGGCAACGGCTTTCTCCTGATTGATGATAAAAGCACCTTTGTCGGGATTACTTTCGTTGTATTTGAATTCATTTCCGTTTTCGTCGATTAAACTGATGTTGCTGATGACATATTTTAAGGTTGAAAACTGATGTTTTTGTCCGCTGGAAGACGTTTGAGTAGTTTGATTGAGTACAATATTCCCGAGATTATTGAATCCGTTTTCAAATTTGAGCTGGAGTTTTCCTTTTGTTTCGGGTGAAGAATCGTCTTCATCATTGTTACGACATGATGTAAAGGTTAAAAAAGTAAAGGCAATAAAGAATAATGATAAAAATTTATAAATTTTCATTCTGATTTTGATTTTTTAGTTGAAATGTTGTTTTATGCTGCATCCGCGATAGGGATGATAGCGGTTATCCTTTTTGTCTTTTCTGAATCGTTGTTTTATAGACTCACTTGGTAAGACAAAAAGATATGAGCGGACAGCCCGACCCAAGCGGCTGGAAAAGCCAGGGAAAGGGAATCGTCCAAAAAATTGATATGTACAACTAAAAAATCGGTGGTCTGAAAATATTTTTCAGAAAGAGGAATGTGTAACCTGTTTGGTAAGTGAAATTCAGGTTTGGGAATGAGAAATTGTTCCCGATTGAGGTTTTAAAAATCTCTGTAGGAATGTAAAAATCCAGTACTTTTTGAATGGAATTTTTCCCTTTGGAAAGTGGTGAAGAATCGGTATCGTTTGTTTTTGATAATTCTTTGGTCAGGTAACATTTTCCGTTACAATGAAGGTCAACATTTTTCTTGTTAACGCAGAGTTCTTCGCTGATGTATTGATAATTTACAGCATACTCCACCAACGGAATCAGAGGTCTGAATACCGTAAAAAAGGTAAGAAATATGCTGCAAATTAAATTCAAAAGATTATTTTTTGCTTAACGCTTCGTCATATCTTCTGCTGATTTCTTTCCAGTTGGTAACGTTCCAAATGGCAGTTAAATAATCAGCTCTTTTGTTTTGATATTTCAGATAGTAAGCGTGCTCCCAAACGTCGATACCGAAGATTGGAGTTCCTTTTTCTTCCACCACATCCATTAGAGGATTGTCCTGATTTGGTGTTGAAGAAACAAATAATTTCCCGCTTTTATCCACAGAAAGCCAAGCCCAACCAGAACCAAAACGGTCTGCTCCAGCTTTAGCCATTTTTTCTTTGAAAGCATCCATGCTACCGAAAGCATCAGTGATTGCTTTTGATAATTTAGCTGAAGGCTTTGTGTCTTTTTGTGGAGTCAAAACTGTCCAGAATAACTCATGGTTATAATGTCCTCCAGCGTTATTTCTTACCGCCATTGGCAAAGTTCCCGCCTTTGAAAGAATTTCAAACAAAGTTTGCTTTTCCTGTGGTGTTCCTGCGATTGCTTTATTCAAATTTGCCACGTAAGCCGCTGCGTGTTTTGAATAGTGAATCTCCATGGTTTGCGCGTCCACATTTCCCTCCAGTGCATTGTATGCATACGGTAAAGGTGTTTGCTTGAACTGTGCAAACGCAAACTGCGCCGCAAATACTGCAGTGAATGCAGCTACTTTAAAAATCTTCATAATGTTTTGTATGTAAGGTTAAACTTTTAATTCTTTGGCTGGAAGTTGGATGTTTGGTGATGGAAGTTTTTTTCGGTGTGATCAAAACTTCCCTTATCCAGCTTCATACTTCTGGCCTTATTTCAATAATTTCTTAATATCTTCTATCAACATTTCTCTGTCGGGGTGGAACTTCCCGGTCAATTTAGGGATTTTTCCTTCGGCATCTTCATAATTTAATCCTGAATAATAAAGAATCGGCATATTTTCTTTATTGTATCGACATCTGATATTTCCATCCTGGTCGACTAAAGCAATCATTCCGCTGTGATTGAGGTTTTCACTTTCGTCTTCTTTATCGCCTACATAAATATCAAACTGATCAGCGAGATTTCCAATATACGCTCGGTCACCAGTCAGAAAATGCCAGTTCGGAGATTTTACGCCTATTCTTTGAGCATGACTTTTCAACAACTCTGGACTATCATTTTCAGGATCGATACTGATGGAAATAATACCAAAGTCAGGATTGTTAATCTCATCTTCAATCGCTCTCATGTTGGTATTCATCACCGGACAAATCGTTGGACATTTGCTGAAGAAAAATTCAACCAAATAAACTTTCCCCAGCATATCTTTATTTGTCACCTTTTTACGGTTTTGATCGGTCAGTTCAAAATCCGGAACTTTCATCACCGTATAAAGATTGCTTTTAAAATAACTCATTCCAAATCCTATTCCTAAAAACAGTAAGGCAATGATTGCAATCGGAATGATAATCTTCCTTTTTGCACTGTTATCAGCCTTTTTATTTTTGGACATACTTCTCAGGATTTTTCTTAAACTCATCCTTACAGTAGCTACTGCAAAAACCGTACGTTTTATTTTTGTAGACCGCAGTATCTTTCATATCGCTTTCGGTAAGCATATGACAAATCGGGTCTACAGCGTTTGCAAACTTTACTTTTTGGGCAGTCGTTTTTGTAGCAGTATTTTTCTTTTTATGCTTTACTTTCGGGGTTTCCTGCGCACAGGCTAATAATGAAACAGACAAAAATGCCGTTAATAAAATCTTTGATTTCATTTTATTTAAATTGAAATTAATAATTGAGATGAATAAAATTAATTGAAGCCTTAAACTAAATTTAATATTACTTAATCATTTTGAACCATTAAGGTCAGTTAAGTTGTTAAGAATCTTTAAGGAAATCGGATAGATTTTTAAGCCTAAAACTTGCACCTTTTAATCTTCGACAGTTTAAACACAACTATAAATTTAGTTTAAATGAAGTTTAGGATAATGGAGGATGGAATATTCTGGAAAAATATTCTGAAGTATATAAATGAATACCATTGGAATTCGGCTTTTCTAATTGTAAACAAGCAATATCAATATCTGAAAACGCAAGAATCTCATTGTATAAAAAAACATCTAATCCCGAAATTTTCACATTCTGACCGTTATTAGATTGCTTTTCAGTTTTTGCCAGTTCTTTTTTGACAAAACATTTTCCTTTACAGTCAGATTCAATAACTTTTCGGTTCTCACAAAGATTTTTCACAATGTAGTCATAGTTGACAGCATAATTGACCAATGGCAAAACCGGACGGATTGCAATGGTGAAAATAATGAAAAAGGATAAGAGAAACTTCAAGTATCAAATCTTTACCACAAATATAGTGTAGAAAATTTGTTTCTTCTGTATTTTATGATGAAAGTCAGTTTTGGATTGGACCGGGATGTTTTTAAGTTCCCGCAGATTACACGGATTTGCACAGATAGTTGAAAATATATTCTGAAAATATTTAAGTTTTGGCTAAAGCCAATCATATTGGAAATTTAGAAGGCGGGCTAAAGCCCGCCCCTATTGATAAAAATGCATCCAAAGATTTACAGTTTATTTGTAAACTTCCATCTCCCAGCTTCAGTCTTCTAGCTCATCAAAACTTCATTCTTTGAATTCTCACTGCATTTAATATCGCCAACAATGCAACACCGACATCGGCAAAAACAGCTTCCCACATTGTTGCTAAACCGCCTGCTCCGAGAATCAGAACGATGGCTTTGACGGCAAATGCCAGAATAATATTTTGCCAAACTATTTTTTTAGTTTGTTTTCCTATATTGATTGCCATTGGAATTTTACTTGGCTGGTCATCCTGAATAACGATATCAGCAGTTTCAATGGTGGCATCACTTCCTAAACCGCCCATTGCTATTCCCACGTCGCTTAAAGCAACAACAGGAGCATCATTCACGCCGTCTCCTACAAAAGCTACTGTTTGATTTTTCGCTTTGATTTCTTTTACCTTATTGACTTTATCTTCTGGAAGTAAGTCGCCATACGCATTTTCAATTCCTAATTTATCCGCAACAAATTTTACAACGGAAGTTTTGTCACCACTTAACATGGTTGTTTTTACACCCAATGATTTTAATTTGTTAATCGTTAATTGAGCATCTTCTTTAATACTATCTGCAATTGTAAGATAACCAACAAACTTTTTATCATAAGCGACGGCAATTAAAGTGTAGACAATCTTTTCAATATTTACATCAAATGAAATATTGAACTGCTTCATGAGTTTTAAATTTCCGACTAAAATTTCCTTGCCGTCGATGTCTGCTTTTAAACCTTGTCCTGCAATTTCTTCTACATTTTCTAACTGAATTGAATGATCTACTTCGCCCACAAACTCATGAATTGCAGTTGCAACGGGATGTGTGCTTTGGCTTTCTAAAACATTGACAAATTTTAAAATTTTTTCCTGATTAAATTCTTTATTAAAATGAACTTCCTGCACTTTAAAAACGCCTTCAGTCATCGTTCCGGTTTTATCCATCACCACATTCTGAATATTGGCTAAAATATCTAAGAAATTACTTCCTTTAATTAAAATTCCGTTACGACTTCCTGCTCCAATTCCACCAAAGTATCCTAGTGGAATAGAAATAACCAACGCACAAGGACAAGAGATAACCAAGAAAACCAATGCTTTGTAGAGCCATTCTTTAAACTGATAATTTTCAATAAAAAAATACGGTAACAAAGTAATTCCTATCGCCATAAATACAACGATTGGGGTGTAAATTTTCGCAAATTTTCTGATGAAAAGTTCTGTAGGAGCTTTTTGAGATGTCGCATTCTGAACCAATTCTAAGATTTTGCTCAACTTACTGTCTTTAAATGAAGCAGTAACTTTAATTTGACTTACGGTATTCAAATTGATCATTCCTGCTAAAACAGTTTCACCTTTTATTTTGGTGTCGGGTTTACTTTCTCCGGTAAGTGCAGAAGTGTTGAAAGATGATTTATCTGAAAGCAATTCGCCGTCTAATCCTAATTTCTCCCCCGATTTTAACTGAATAATATCCCCAATTTTTGCATCGACAGCTTTCACCAACTTCGGTTTGCCATTTTCTAAAACGGTAACTTCATCAGGACGCTGATCAAGAAGAGATTTTATATTCGACTTGGCTTTGGTCACTGCCATTGCCTGAAAAACTTCACCTACAGAATAAAACAACATGACCGCTACACCTTCGGGATATTCTCCGATTGCAAAAGCGCCTACAGTTGCGATTCCCATTAGGAAAAACTCTGAAAACACATCACCTTTCGTGATGCTTTCGTAGGCCTCTTTCAAAACTGGAAGTCCGACAGGAACGTAAGCAATTAAATACCAAACCAAGCGAATCCAGCCCGAAAACCAGTCAGGTTTTATATAATAATCTAAAGCTATTCCTATTAATAATAAAGAAAAAGAGATAATCGCAGGAAGAAACATCTGAAACGTAGATTGATCTCCCGTATCATGAGAATGGTCGTGGTCATGACCTTCATGATTGTGATTATGTTCTTTTTTTGATTTTGTACTGCAACACTCTTCCATAACTGAATAATTTTAATCAAATTTAGGTCTAAACTCAATGCAATACTATTGCAAACTTTCCAAACAGTTTTCACAAATTCCTTTGGCAAAAAGCCTGATCTCATCAATCCTGAAATTCGTCTGCATATTTTCGGGAAAGGAAATATCTTCTTTACAAGTGGTCTGTTTACAGATTTTACAGTAAAAATGAAGATGCCAGTCTTTATGTGTTGTCTCGTCGCAACCATCGTGGCAAAGCTTATACTTTGTCGTGGTATTTTCCTGAATACTGTGAACAATTCCTTTTTCTTCGAAGGTTTTTAATGTTCTGTAAATTGTGGTTCGGTCGGCATTTTCAAAATAATTTTCAATTTCTGATAATGACAAAGCTGCTTCCTGGGAACTCAAAAAATCATACACCAAAATCCTCATGCTTGTAGGCTTGGTATTTTTATCTATTAATTTATTTTCAATATCTTTTTTCATATTTTTTGAAAATTAATGTTCGTGTTCTCCAGAATTCGTCAATTTAGCATTAATGAAAAACGCTCCTTTTATTGCGATTTTTGCATTTTCAGGAATAGATTTCACAGGTGTAATTGCAGTATAACCCATTTCGGAAGTCCCTTTTACCACTTCTACTTTCTCAAAGTTAACAGTTTTTTCGTTGTGTTTTTCCTGAGATTTTTCATCTTTATGGTTTTCTGTCTTTTTATCACTCACGAGAAAAATATAATCTTTTCCGTCAGCGCTTGTGATAGCTGTGTTAGGAACGGCAGACATTAATCGGTTATCTAAACTTACCACTGCGGTGGCATTCATTCCATCAATCAAACCATTTTTATTTCCTTTTACTTTACAATGAATCGGAATGGTTTTACTTTGATTTTCAAAAGCTGTTCCGATGCTGTAGACCTCAGCATCATATTCGGCAACCGGGCTATTGGTCAACGTAAAATGAATCTTCTGCCCCACTTTTATCAATGGTAAATCCTTCTCAAAAACCTGTAAATCAAGATGTAAAGAGCTATTATCGACAATTTCAGCAACAGGCGATGAAACATCAATATAACTTCCGATCTGCAATAAAATATTACTGATTGTTCCACTAATTGGCGCTGTAACAGCAAGTCCGGATCTTAAATTTTTATTGGAAACATTTCCAGGGCTGATTCCCATCATCTGAATCTGTCTTTGTAAAGAAGCTCTTTTTGTTCTTAATGTTTTTAATTCGGCATCTGCATTTTGTAGATTTTTTTTCGCTCCGGCATCGTTATCGAAAAGTTCTTTCTGTCTTCTATATTCCTGTTCTGCAAAAGTGATTCTACTTCCTGTTGTTAAATAATCTTCCTGCAATTGAATAAACTCCGGATTGGCAATCGTAGCGATCACCTGACCTTTTTTCACATAATCTCCAACCTGAACATTTAATTTTTTAATTACTCCGCCGTATAAAGAAGTTGCGCTGGCTTTGTTGTTATTGGGAACACTCAACGCACCGTTGGCTTTAACGATCGATGTGAGCTCTTTCATTTCAATTTGTCCTAATGTAATGCCGACTGCATCCATTTGATCTTGAGTCAATTCTGCAAATTCCGAACTTTCATGTTCTGAATGTTCTTCGGTTTGCTCTTTTGGTTCTTCCGCTTTTTCAGATTTTCCACAACTCGCTAGAAAAAATGACAGAAGAATGATTATGATGATATTAAATTTTAATTTCATTTTATTTGTTGATTAAAGAATTAATGTTGACCACAGTTTGATTCACCTGCTGAATAGATTGCAAATATTTCAGTTCGATATTGGTTGCTGTTTGAAGAGCAAACAAATATTCTACATAAGAGATTTCTCCTGTTTTATAACCTAACTGAGCTGCTTTTACAATACTTTTCGCATTAGGAATCGCTTGATTTAAATAATACTGATACTGCTGAAGATCTTGCTGATACTGGCTTAACGAATTTTTTAGTTGAGCACCCAATTGCTGCTGTTGGACCTTCGCATTATTTTCCTCCATCTGCTTTTGATATTCCAACGATTTTATTTTTGCTTTTGTAGCCCCGAAAGTCAATGGAATAGCCACTCCAATACTTACAGAATTAAATCTATTTTCAGCGCCATAGTATTTTTCCTGTCCATTTAGGGTGTGAAAACCTATCAACGACTGATTGGTATATCCAATGCTGAAATCTGGTAAGCCTTGCGCTTTTTCAACATTTTTATTCTTTTCAAGCACTTCCATATTTTGTTTAAAAATCTGAATTGACGGATGATTTTCTACCGTTGCACTGTCTAGAAGATATTCTACTTTTAACGGTTCATATTTTTGAGAATCAGGAAAGGAAATATCTTCATCCGTATTCAACAAAACCTTTAAATTTTTATAGGCATTATTTAAATAAACCTTATTCTGCTGAAACAAAAGATTGATCTCTCCTTTTTGGGTTTCGGCAGTATTAATTTCGATCTTTTTAATATCTCCTGCTTTGAATCTCACCGTTGCAATTCTTATGAAATCGCCATACAAACTGTCGAGATATTTTAATTTTGCTTGATTGTACTGCAAATATTCGATCTGATAAAAATAGGATCTAACCTGTTTTATCAATTCATTTTCGGTAGCCTGTTTTTCAATTTTTTTGGTTTTGATCTCCTCCTGAATCAATTCTTTTCTGGCTTTAAATAACGTTGGAAACGGAATCGTTTGTGAGATAGCAAAAGACTGATCAAATTTCGGACTGTTGTATTGTCCGAGCTGCGCACTGAAATCCAGTTTTGGAATTTCTTTTGCGGTCGGTTTTAAGGCTTCGGAAGACTGAATATTAAGATCTTTTGCTTTGATAGAAGGATTATTTTCATGCAGTAATCCTATCGCCTGATTCAAAGAAATTTCTCTTGAACTTTGGGCTTTCAAATTTTGACCTAAAAATAAAGTTCCTATTAAAATGATTACTGTTAAAGGTTTTTTCAGCAATTTATCTTTAAGATTAATTTTAGAATTAAAAATAATATACAACATCGGCAAGACGAATAAAGTAAGGAAAGTTGCAGAGAGTAATCCTCCAATAACAACCGTGGCTAATGGTTTCTGAACTTCTGCTCCAGCACTTGTGCTTATTGCCATCGGTAAAAATCCGAAAGAAGCTACCGTTGCCGTCATTAAAACAGGTCTTAATCTGGTTTTCGTTCCTTCAATTACCCTTTTAAACACATCCGAGACTCCCTCTTTTTCTAATTGATTGAATGTTCCGATCAAAACAATTCCGTTAAGAACCGCCACTCCGAATAATGCGATAAAACCAATTCCGGCGCTGATACTGAAAGGCATTCCTCTCAACAAAAGAGCAAAAATACCTCCGATCGCACTCATTGGAATCGCTGTAAATATTAAAGTTGCCTGTTTAAATGAATGGAATGTGAAATACAGCAACATAAAGATCAGGAGAAGCGACACCGGAACGGCAATCATCAATCTTTGACTGGCTTCTTTTAAATTTTCAAACTGACCACCGTACGTAAAATAATATCCTGATGGAAGCTTTACATCTTTTTCTAATTTTTGCTGAATATCTTTCACAACACTTTCTACATCTCTTCCTTTTACATTAAAACCAACGACAATTCTTCGTTTACCTGCTTCACGGCTAATTTGTGCAGGTCCCAATTTATATTCAATATTTGCCACCTGAGATAATGGAACCTGAGTTCCGGTATTGGTTGGAACCATTAAATTGCTGACATCATCAATATCTGTCCGATACAGACTGTCTAATCTCACCACCAAATCAAAGCGTCTTTCATTTTCAAAGATTTGACCGGCAGTTTTTCCTGCAAACGCCGTACTTAAAACATTGTTGACATCTTCTACATTCAATCCGTAATTAGCAATTCTCGTTCTGTCGTAGGTAACGTTGATTTGTGGGAGTCCACCCACTCTTTCAACTTGTGGAGAAGTTGCTCCCTCAACATTTTGAATGACTTTGCTTACTTTATCAGCATAAATAGAAAGTGTATCCATATTTTCACCGAAGATCTTTACTGCAACATCTTGTCGGATCCCTGTCATTAATTCATTAAAACGCATTTGGATCGGCTGATTTGCTTCAAAGAAAACTCCGGGAATCACTTCCAGTTTTTCGGTGATTTCATCGGCCAATTCCGTATATGACTTTTTGGATTTCCATTCTTTTTGAGGTTTCAACACAATAATTAAATCGCTGGCTTCCGGCGGCATCGGATCTGTAGGGACTTCGGCTGAACCTGTTTTTCCGACTACCATTTTCACCTCATCAAATTGCTTAATAACTCTTGAAGCCTGCATTGAAGTTTCGATACTCTGACTTAATGAACTTCCCTGTGGTAAAATACAATGAAAGGCAAAATCTCCCTCCTGTAACTGTGGAATAAACTCACCACCCATTCTGCTAAAAATCAATGCTGAAATTGAAAATAACAAAACGGTGAGCCCAACAATTATATATTTAATTTTAATGGCTTTCTGTAATAAGCGTTGATACATTTTTTGAAGCCAATTCATCATTTTATCCGAAAAATTTTCTTTGTAAGTTGTTTTCTTCGAAAGGAAAAGTGCGCACATCATCGGAATGTAGGTCAGTGAAAGGATTAACGCTCCCAAAATTGCAAAACCAACTGTTTTAGCCATTGGTGAGAACATTTTACCTTCAATTCCTACCAACGTAAGAATCGGAATGTATACAATCAGAATGATAATTTCTCCAAAAGCGGCACTTCCACGGATTTTTGAAGCGGATAGAAAAACTTCCTCATCCATTTCGCTTTGTGTTAATCTTTGGACGGATTTCTTTAACCCTAAATGATGTAAAGTGGCTTCAACAATAATTACAGCTCCGTCTACAATCAATCCGAAATCGATCGCACCGAGGCTCATTAAATTAGCACTCACTCCGAAAACATTCATCATTCCCAAAGCAAATAATAATGATAAAGGAATTGCTGAAGCTACGATCAATCCTGCCCTAAAATTTCCGAGAAATAAGACTAAAACGAAGATTACGATCAATGCTCCTTCAATTAAATTCTTTTCTACTGTGCTGATGGCTCGACCTACCAAATCAGTTCTGTCTAAAAATGGTTCGATTACAATATCTGCAGGCAACGATTTTTGAATGGTCGGAATTTTTTCTTTAATTCTGTTAACAACATCGTTGCTGTTGGCTCCTTTCAACATCATAACCACTCCACCAACGGCATCGGTTTGCCCATTGTATGTCATTGCGCCGTAACGGGTTGCATGGCCAAAACGAACATCTGCGACATCTTTGACAAAAACAGGAATACTCCCTGTATTTTTTACCGCAATATTTTTAACATCATTAATAGAAGTTGCCAAACCAATTCCTCGGATGAAATAGGCATTTGGTTTTTTGTCAATATACGCTCCGCCTGTATTTTGATTGTTCTTTTCAAGGGCTGTGAAAATATCTGCAACGCTTACGCCCATTGCTTTTAGGCGATTAGGATTTACCGAAACTTCATATTGTTTCAATTCGCCTCCGAAACTATTGACCTCAGCAACTCCTTCTGTTCCGTATAATTGTCGGGAAACAATCCAATCCTGCATTGTGCGGAGATCTTTCGCATTGTATTTTTTCTCACTCCCTTTTTTAGGATGTAAAATATATTGGTAGACTTCGCCCAATCCTGTACTGACAGGCGCTAATTCAGGAGTTCCAATTCCTTTGGGGATATTTTCTTCGGCTTGCTTTAATCTTTCATTAATTAATTGTCGGGCAAAATAAATATCTACTTTATCTTTAAAAACAACAGTGATTACCGATAATCCGAATCTTGAAATACTTCGGGTTTCTTCTATATCGGGAACGGTAGCAATACTTTGTTCAATTGGAAAAGTGACTAATTGTTCTACTTCCTGCCCCGCCAAAGTCGGGCAAACCGTAATAATCTGAACCTGATTATTGGTAATATCAGGAACCGCATCGATGGGCAATCTGGAAGCACTCCAAACTCCCCAAATGATCAAAAGCAAAGTCATTATGCCAATAACGATCTTGTTTTTGATGCTAAATTTTATGATTTTATCTAACACAAATTGAGATTTAATTTGTGATTGTCTGTTTTGTTTTTTAATGCCGTTTAATTTTTTAACGCAAAGTGAGCAAAGATTTTTCTTTAACTACTAATCGTTTTTAAGTTCGCAAAGGCGTTCTACTTAGCAAAGATGTAAAGACAGGCAATCTGTTAATTTTAATTGAGAATATTTTACACTTCATTTAAAAATGAGATGCAAAAATATCATGAATACCTCTGCAATGATATTGCAAAGTCCCATGGAATATTTAAAATCAATACATTAAATCTTAGGCGGTTGCCAGATATGGTCGTACACCTGATAGGCAAAATTGTTTTTCTGAAATAGAATTTTCTTGGAAAAATAGGTTTGAATCTGCTTAGGAATATTCACTAAAGCATCCATTTTAAAAGCTGTAACCGTAATCTGACAGCAATTGCAAATACATAATGGTGAACAGATATCGCCTTTATCTTTAGAATGAGATTCGTCGAGACTGAACGATAATTCTGTTTTATTTGACCCGGATTGTTTATGTATGTCTTCACATGGCATTACGGATAACACCACGAAATACATTGCTAAAATCAATCTGAATAGGTTCATTATGACAAAGGTAGAGATTTTTTGTAAAGGAAATTTGGAATATCATCAATTTAATTTCAAAATAAAAAACCACTGCATTACGCAATGGTCCTTAAAAAAAATATAAAATCAAAACTATAAATTTGGGTTGTTCTCTATTTCCTTTTGCGGAATTGAAAACAAATAATATCTGCTGTTGGGTGCAAAAGCCGACTGATCAGGAAAAGCAAATATAGAATGTCCTCTTCCATTAACGGTCTTCACAGTACCATTAGGAGTTGTTATCTGCACCTGAATCGGTTGTCCGCTTGTATTGACATAAGCTTTTCTTTCTACTTTGCCCTGTGTTCTGATGATGTCTGAGAGAGAGAAACCTTCTCCGAACAGCTCTTTTCTTCTTTCAATTAAAACTTCTTTTATCACATCATTTTGTGCAAGAGAACCAATATAAACATTGGCATTTCTAGCTGTTTTTAATTGGTTTAAAACTGTAATAGCATTTGCAACATTTCCGCTTCTGGCTTCAGCTTCAGCTTCAATTAAATACATTTCAGCTGCTCTCATGAAAACTATATCAGCAATTAAATTAGCTTTAAACTTAAATTTAGCATATCTCAAAAGTCCTTCTCTTCCTGGTAATCCGTCCCATGAGAACAGAGAATAGCGGATATCATTGGTATCAAATAAATCTTTAAAATAAGGATCAGCCATAAAACTGTAGTAATAACTTCCTGAAGATGACACATCCAAAAAGTGGAAGGCGTAGCTTTCACCCGACTGTTCCTGAGTTTGTGCATGTCCCCATATCCATTCTCCATTGGTGATATCGTTGAAACCTTCTTTATATTTTTCGGCATTCATTAAAGGAAATCCTGTTCTAGCAATTTTTGCAGAAGCGATGGCATTGGTCCATTCTCCGGTATTTAAATAAACTCTTGCTAACAATCCATTGACTACAAAACGGTCGATTTTATCTTTATTGTTTCTGGAATAATTTTGAAGCAACTGATCAGCATCCGTCAAATCACTTTTAATTAAAGTATAAATTTCTTCAAGGCTTGCTTTTTTCTTCCCGACAGAATTGGTAGTTGCCGGTTCGGTATAAATCGGAGCGGTCGGAGCATTTTTGTCTTTCAAATAACTGAACTGATAAAAGCTGGCAAGATTTAAATAACAGAAAGCACGTAGTGCTTTTGCCTGACCTTTCACTTGATTTTTCTTTTCTTGAGTTCCTTCTGCAATATCAATTCTGGCAATCACATTGTTCATATTGTTGATCACAGAATATAAAGATGTCCAGATATAAAGCGATCTACCTCCAGTATTATTCACCAAATCAGTAAATGCATAAGCAGATGGAAACCCATATTTGTTAGTCAAAACTGCAACATCACTTCCCATGGCATCGCTGGTTCTTAAAACGGTTGAATATCCGATGTTAGCGTAGGTTGAACCGTCATCATTAAATTTTGCCCAAGTTCCGTTGATCACCGTTTCTGCACTTTCTGCAGTTTTGAAAATTTCAGCTTCATCTGCCTGATTGGTTGGCGCAGTTTCAAGATCCTGTTCACAGCTGATCAATGATATTGAGGCAATTAAAGCAAAATATATGTATTTTAATTTTTTCATATGTAGGATTTTATTGTTTTTTAAAGGTCATCCCGAATGGTCGGGACAGGTTATGGAATCGTGTCATCTTCATCAGTTTTTGTGTTTCCAAATCATGGCGATTTCATTGTTTAAATTTTAAAAAGGATTAAAGCGTAGCCTGCAGTCCAAAAGTTACCGTTCTCATTGCAGGATATCTATAATAGGTTGTTCCATCTAGGGTCTGCTCAGGATCCATTCCTTTATGTTTGTAGAATGTTAAAAGATTTTCTGCCTGCACGTAGACTCTCAGTTTTTTCAATCCAATTCTTTCAAAATAATTTGACGGAAGTGTGTATCCCAGACTCACATTTTTAATTCTTGCATACGTTCCAGAGTATAAAAATCTCGACGAAGCTGACGTCCAGTTATTGGTCGTTGTACTTAATGCCGGAACGTCGGTATTGGTGTTTTCGGGAGTCCATCGATTTAACATTTCAGAGCTCCATGCTCTTCCGGCAGCACTTCCGTTGTGCATTAACATCATATAATCGGTATCCAGAATTTTACCACCTAAACTGAAAGTCAGCAATCCTGAAAAATCAAAATCTTTATATCTGATGCTCGTGGTAAGGCCTCCCATTACTTTCGGCAAAGAAGAACCCTGCAAAGTTTTTGTGGCTTTTGCATATTCAGAAGTTGTTCCTTCTACTGTATTTCCGTTGGCATCGGTAGTAATTGTTTTCCAAAGTGGGTTTCCGTTGCTCGGGTCAACTCCCATCCATTCAGGAATAAAGAAATCGTAAATAGAACCTCCAACCTGCAGAAGTTTTGTTCCGCTGACGATGGAGCCTTTCGGAAGCTTGGTGATTTTATTATTTAAAGTAGTCAGATTGACGTCAACATCCCACTGGAAATTATCATTTTTAACGGGTGTTGTCAATAGAGAAAATTCAAAACCTGCATTTTTCAATTCTCCGATATTTGCCTGATATCCGCTAAAACCAACCGAAGGGGCCAAAGGCATATCAAACAAAAGATCCTGACTCTGACGCTGAAAATATTCTACATTTCCTTTGATTCTGTTTTTCAGAATGGCAAACTCCAAACCTACATTCAGATTGAGATTGGTTTCCCATTTCAGATCCGGAGTCGGAAGTCTGCTTGCCACCGTACCGCCTTCACCTAAATTGTTATAAAATGTGTACAAACTTTGGTACGCATAGTAAGTGCTCAATTTGTCATTTCCCTGTCCTCCATAACTTGCACGAAGGGTCAACTGATCGAATATATTTAAATCTTTAATGAAATCTTCATTCGAAGCCCTCCAGGATCCACCGATTGACCAGAACGTTCCCCATCTGTTTTCGGGAGAAAATCTTGAAGAACCATCTGCTCTTACCGATCCGGAAACAAAATATTTATTTTTAAAATCATATTCCGCTTTTCCTAAGAAACTTAACAAGCCTAATTTATCACTGTTTCCACTGAAACCACCTAACAAAGCTGCCGCATCCGGCTCATAATAATAGGGAAGTGAAAACTGGCTTCTGCTTCCGGAGATGGTCTGAAATTCATAATGGTAAAATTCCTGACCCGCCAAAAGATTAAAGTGATGCTTGTTAAGTTTTTTATCATAAGTCAGAATATTACTCGTCGTATACGACAAAGTTCTGGAGTTTGTTTTGGTCACAGAACCCCCGATTTCACTTCCCTCACCTAGTAAAGGATTTGAATAAAAGTGACCGTTGTAATTCACCAAATCAACAGAAAAGCTGGATTTAAATTTCAATTCTGGTAAGAAAGTAAAGTCAAGAAATCCTTTTCCTGAAAAGTTATCTTCTCTGTTTTCATTTTTATCTAAAGGCAAAGTGGCTGCCGCATTCTGGTTCTGCAAAGCACTCGTCGGACGGTATTTTCCAAAGTCGTAAATGTAATTTCCATTGCCATCTAATCTGTGGCTTCCATCTGCATTTCTTTCGTAATAAGGATAAAACGAAGGAATGACTCTTGCCGCATTAATGATATTATCCGTTCTGGAATCTGACGAAGGCGGCGCTTCCTGAAGACTGTTGGTATAACTTAAATTAGCTCCGACATTCAACCATTTTTTGACTTCAGAATTGATTTTCAGTCTTGTGCTGTATTTTGTAAACCCTGACCCAATGGCAATTCCTTTATCGTCAAGATAACCTAAAGAGAAATAATAATTGCTTTTTTCGCTGCCCCCGCTGAAATCCAGATCAACCTGACTTCTTGCAGCCACTCTTTGAAGAATATCTCTCCAGTCATCGTTCCATAAAGCACTGGCTCCTGACAAAAGCTTCCCGTCAGTTCCGACTGGTTTTGCAAAACTGGAACCGTAAGGATTGATTCCTAACGAAGACACCAGATTATCACTTGCCATCTGCGCCGCCTGCTGTGAAGAAACCTGACTCGATTTGTACCCATTTCTCAAAGCTTCCCAATAAAGCTGAAAATACTGATCAGTATTCACCTGCTCATAATCTTTAACCGCTCTGCTAGAAAATCCCTGACTGATATTAAAGTTGATCTTTGCCTCACCTTTTTTACCGGATTTTGTTGTGACAATAATCACTCCGTTAGCTGCTCTAGATCCGTATAATGAACTTGCTGTAGCATCTTTCAAAACACTTATGGATTCAATATCATTCGGACTTATCGAATTAATGTTTCCGTCAAAAGGAATTCCGTCAACCACAAACAAAGGATTGCTGGAAGCACTCACCGAACCAATTCCACGAATACGTATAGAGGCCGTAGCACCAGGCTGTCCCGAAGAACTTACCGACTGAAGCCCCGGAACCTGACCTTCCAAAGCTTTGGTAATATTCGTTACCGGTCTGTTATTTATTTTTTCACTTGAAATTGTAGATACAGAACCTGTGTAACTTGTTTTTTTCGCTTTTCCGTAAGCGACTACTACGACTTCATCTATTTCCTGTTCGCGAAGTGTATCTTTTTTTGTTTCCTGCCCGTTTACATTGATTATTCCTAAGAAAAACACAGCCACAGGAGGAATCCAAATTTTAGAATTAATTAAATTTTTGTTAATCATAATCCATTTCATTTATCTATTATTAAAAAATAACCCTTTACAGAAAAGACAGCAAAGGGCATCGATAAATACGATTAACCAATTGCTTATTTTTCCTTTAAAGGCTGAATGTAACACCTTGCAAAGAGCAGGTTGTTAAGATTTCACAGGGTCAGTTCCCTCCGTCTTTCTTTATAAGCCAATCGAAATATGAATGTAAATCTAAAAACAATTAGTCTACAAAACAAGTAGACTTTGTGATTTCAGATTATTATTTAATGAAAATTAACTTAAAAAATTCTTAAAAAACACTAAAATAGGAAGTTATAAAAATTATCAAATTCTTAAATATGATAAAAATCATTAAAAATAATTCAAATGGCTAAATTGGATTTTATCACAAAATAATAAACTTATTGAAAAAAGTTTTTAAATTTATCTTATGAAAGTTTTAATTATCAACGGCCCGAATCTGAATCTTTTAGGCACAAGAGAACCTGAAATCTATGGAAACATTTCCATGGAAGATTATTTAGAAAAATTAAAGTCTGAGTTCACTTCACACGAGTTGCATTATTATCAGTCGAACATTGAAGGTGAACTGATTAACAGATTTCAGGAAGATGATTTTGATGCGGTTGTTATCAATCCCGGAGCTTTCACGCATTATTCTTATGCGATTGCGGATTGTTTAAAAAATATTCAGAAACCGAAAGTGGAAGTGCACATCAGCAATATTTACAAAAGAGAAGAATTTAGGCAGAAATCTGTGACTGCAGCTTGTACTGATGCTGTTTTGTCAGGTTTTGGGATGGAGGGCTATCGATTGGCGATATTGAGCTTGAAATAGATTTTCTATTCAATTTATTAAATATGAATATGTTGAGGAAAAATCCTATTAAATTTATTTGGATTTCAGTAATTATTCTCGGAATTATTACACCATTCATAGATTACTTTGTCGCTTTTCAAATGTTCTTTTTATTAATTCCTTTCGGAATAATATTATTAGTTTCCTTATTACTTTTCATTATCAATTTTATTAGATATAAGAAAAAAACATTCAAACTAAGATCAACAAAAATATTTTTACTATTGCCCGTTTTTTTATTTATGCAGTTGTTTTCAACTTATATTGTAGATAAAACTCAAAGATTACGATCAGAACAAATTATTAATAAATTAGAGAATAGTAAAAACATTTATCCAAATTCATTAAATACAACATTTGGTATACAATATAGTAAAAACAGAGATTCAAACAATTTTGAAATTGAATACAAAAGAGGATTTTTTGTACGAGAAGTTTATTCAAGCGAACATAAGAGTTGGCAGAGCTACGGCTGGAATGATTGAATTTTAGAATTTAAACTAATAAAAAAGCCTCATCAATCAATGAGGCTCTTCACTATTTCTAAATGGTCTGTTCCTGCAATTGAGGACCAGAGGCAATCAGCTTCTTGGCTTCATCATTACCGCAGTACTGATCGAAGTTCTTAATATATTTTGCAGCAAGATCTTTTGCTTTTTCTTCCCATTCTGCAACGTCATTATATGTATCTCTCGGATCTAAAATTCCTTCAGAAACATTTGGTAATGAAGTTGGAATTTCTAAATTCATCACTGGAATTGTAGTTTTCTCAGCATTTTCGATTGAGCCGTCGATGATAGCATCAATGATTGCTCTTGTATCTTTTAAAGAGATTCTTTTTCCTGTACCGTTCCAACCTGTGTTCACTAAATAAGCTTTTGCACCGTGCTCTTTCATTTTACCAATCAATGTTTTAGAATACATCGTTGGATGCAATGTTAAGAATGCTTCACCAAATGCAGGAGAGAAAGATGGTTCAGGTTCTGTAATTCCTCTTTCAGTTCCGGCTAATTTTGAAGTATAACCACAAAGGAAATGATATTGAGCCTGATTTTCATCTAAAATAGAAACCGGAGGCAAAACTCCAAACGCATCTGCAGAAAGATAAACAATCTTACTTGCATGACCTGCTTTTGAAGGTAAAACAATTTTATTAATATGATAAATAGGATAAGAAACTCTCGTATTTTCTGTGATTGAACCGTCTTTGTAGTCAGCGATTCCGTCATTAACCACTACATTTTCTAAAAGCGCATCTCTTTTAATCGCTCTGAAAATATCAGGTTCTTTTTCTGCTGACAAATCAATCACTTTAGCATAACAACCGCCTTCATAGTTGAAAACTCCGTTGTTATCCCAACCGTGCTCGTCGTCACCAATTAAATATCTTTTAGGATCTGCAGACAAAGTCGTTTTTCCTGTTCCCGAAAGCCCGAAGAATAACGCTACATCTCCTTCTTCACCAACGTTAGCAGAACAGTGCATCGATGCCATACCTTTCAATGGAAGGTAATAATTCATCATCGCAAACATTCCTTTTTTCATTTCTCCACCATACCAAGTTCCTCCGATAATCTGAAGTTTTTCAGTAAGATTGAACATTACAAAGTTTTCAGAATTCAATTCCTGCTCTTCCCAATTTGGGTTGGTAGTTTTTGAACCATTAATTACAGTGAAATCCGGTTCTCCATAGTTTTCTAAATCGTAATGAGATGGACGGATGAACATATTTGTAACGAAATGCGCCTGCCAAGCAACTTCAACGATAAATCTTACTTTTAGTCTTGTATCTTCATTAGTACCGCAAAATGTATCGACAACATAGATTTTTTTGGCACCAGAAAGTTGATTTAAAACTAAATCTTTACAAGATTCGAAAATTTCGGGCGTTGTAGGAAGGTTTACTTTACCGTCCCAGAAAATAGTATCTTTCGTAACGTCGTCCTGAACAATGTATCTATCCTTCGGCGAGCGGCCAGTGAAAATCCCTGTCTGTACAGATACCGCACCAGATTCTGTAAGCTCAGCTTTTTCAAACCCCTGATTTTCAGGCGCCATTTCCGCTTGATATAACTCTTCGTACGAAGGATTATAAGTTAATTCATACTCTCCTTTAATCCCTAATTTTTGTAAATCCTGGATGATTTTAGCGTTTTTCATTTTACTTATATTTTCTTTTTGCTTTTTGTTCGTTTAACAATTCATATTAACGAATTGTTAAACTTCGATAAATATAAACATATAAGCGAAAATGGCAAATAAAAAACAAACCTTTTAATTAGCTCATTATCAAACTATTAAATCATCCCATTCAAAAACAGTAGTAAAACCTTTTCCCCAAAAATAGTCTTCATAGCCCTCAAATTTTGCGCTCATCACAAAATCACCGCCCCAAGCGCCTAAACTTTTGACAAATTTTACACAATCTGCAAAAAAAATTGATTTAACTGTCGGTATTTCAATAAAATCAGAAATACGCTGTTCATGCAACACCATTAAGTCAGAAAAATTATCTAATTCATCACACAATAAAATATTTCTTGTGAGATTAGAAAATTCATCGACTAAATTTTGAGACTTTATTTTAGACTTATAAAGATTAATTCCTTCCCGACTATCCTGCTTTTGATTTAAGTGAATGAAAATCAGCTCATTCTTAAATTTCGGATTAAAATCTACCTTTTCAAAATGTATTTGAGGTTTGTTTTGATACAATACTGCAGACTTCGCTTTTGCTACCGCAATATCATATCCGCTTCCACCTAAACTTATAGAATTAAGATGAAAAGGATCAATCTCAGACCATTCTGCAAGATTGTTCATTAAGGTAGAACTGCTTCCTAAACCATAATCGGCCGGAAACTGAAGGTTAGTTTTTAAATAATATGAATCTGTGCTTTTTAATTTAATTTCAGAAAGACTCTGAACGTTTTTGAGAGTTTTAAGAATAAACTCTGCGCTTGAAGTAATATTGGTCTCAAGAATCTGCCAATTTTTATAATCGATGACCGCTTTTAACCATAATTTGTTTTGATGATAGGCTTCCCAGAAAATAAGATATTTTCCGTCTTGCTTTTCTTCAAAAAAAAACTCTTGTCCTAGCTTGGTGGGTACCGCTAAGACAAGAGCTCCGTCTACAGCGAAATATTCTGAAGTCAGCATCAGCTTTCCCGGTGAATAAATCTCGCCCATTTTTTATTTAAATTAAATTGCGGAAGCCGATGTAACTTCGCTGTCAATTTTTTTAATTAATCCTTGTAAAGTCTTTCCAGGTCCTACTTCAATAAAATTGGTAGCACCATCTTTGATCATATTTTGTACAGACTGCGTCCATTTTACAGGACCTGTTAACTGAGCAATAAGATTTGCTTTAATCTGATCAGGATCTGTCACGGCAGTCGTGGTAATATTCTGATAAACCGGAATTGTAGCTTTTCTGAATTTGGTGTTTTCAATTGCCGCTGCCAATCTCTCTTGTGCAGGTTGCATCAATGGTGAATGGAAAGCTCCGTTTACCGGCAACAATAACGCTCTTTTTGCTCCTGCTTCTTTTAATTTAGCGCAAGCTTCTTCTACTGCAACTGTTTCTCCAGAAATTACCAATTGTCCGGGACAATTATAATTTGCGGGAACTACAATCCCATCTATACTTGCGCATATTTCTTCCACTTTAGCATCATCTAAGCCTAGAATCGCTGCCATAGAACTTGGATTAACATCACAAGCTGCCTGCATCGCTTTTGCTCTTTCAGAAACCAGTTTCAAACCGTCATCGAAAGATAAAACTCCGTTCGCAACCAATGCTGAAAATTCTCCTAAAGAGTGTCCTGCAACCATTTCGGCTCCAAGACCGTTTACTGCTTTTAACGCAGCAACCGAATGAATAAAGATTGAAGGTTGGGTAACCTCCGTTTTTTTCAGATCCTCATCTGCTCCACCAAACATAATGGATAAGATGTCGAATCCTAAAATTTCATTAGCAGATTCCATTAGGTCTTTAATGTCTTTACGGGAATCGTATAACTCTTTTCCCATCCCTACAAACTGTGAACCCTGCCCAGGAAATACAAGTGCTTTCATTTATTGATTTAAAAAATTTAATACAAATATATACTTTTAAAAGTAGATTTTTTTTGACTCTTAAGGTGTAAGTGTTATAACACGGAACCCGGTATTGACGTAAGCACCGTTGGCTTTAGACTTTACAAATTCAAACTTTGTTGCAAGTTGCGTCTGAACTTTATTCATCTGCTTGAAAATCTCACCTTTTTTGTTCTCTCTTGCCAACATATCATTGACGACATCAAAACCAATCACTGCATATTTACCAGGAGTTTTGCAATATTTAGCTTTATAAGCCGCTAATATTTCTTTTTCAAAACTGCCTTCTGCATTTATTTTTCTATCCATTAAGTAAACTAAACTCGCCTGGCTCAATTCATCAACCTTTTTCTCAAAGCTTGGAACAGAATATAAACTGAACGCTTTCATGCCCTGAACTTCTTTAGAAAGAGCAATCATTCGGCTGGAGAAAGCTTCACCCACTGTATCATTATCACTTGCCAAAATTGCAATCACCGGTGCAGATTGACCCGTCATCATGTTTTGATCTAACTGAATTTCTGATGCAGAATTCACTAGAGTAACATTTGCATTTTTTAATACTTTCTCAAGATTTGCTTTGATGTAATTGGCATTATCTTTCTTAGCATCTGCCACTACATATATTTTCTGATCTGAGTATACCGTTTTCACTTCCTCAACGATCTTATCAGCGTATGCCTGATCGTTGGTCTCTACAATAATTAAATTGCTGTAGTTATATAATTCCGGAGAGTTGGCAAATGGCGCAACCACAGGTATTTTCTGAGTTTTTGTAAAATCTAAAAGATCAATTACATTCGATTTGAAGAATGGACCGATAATTAAATCTGTATTATTTGGATTAATCTGTGTAAGAGAACTTTTAAATGAAGCTTCGTTTCCAGAATCCACAATTTTGATATCCAGTTTCTGACCGTTCGCTGCGTTTCTCTCAATCGCCAATTTTGCTCCGGTAAGGAAGTCTAAGGCCATTGCGCGGTACTGTGTTTCGTTGGTACTGTACCCAAATGGCAACATCAAAACCACGCTCAACGCATCACCGTTTTTCTTAATGTACGCTGCGTCAAGTTTCTTTATTTTAAGAATCATGCCGGCTTTTAAACCTTTTGACAAATCTGGATTTAAGGCAACCAACTCGTCAATCGTCACTCCGAATTTATTGACGATAGAGAAAACTGTATCTCCCTGCTCAACGGTATACGTCGCATACTCGTCCTGATTAGAAGAAGACTGTATAGAAGAAGATCTCTCGTTTCCTGAATCTATTTTGGTTTTGCTATTGCCTGGCGACACCGTTTCTGCTGGTGCAACGACAGGTTTCGCTGTTGCCACTACGGCTTCACTTCCACCATACTTCTTGATGCTTTCAAGAGGCAGAGTAATCTCATCCCCAATTTTCGTGTGCGAATCTAAGTCAGGATTTAATTTTCGTAAATCTGTCTCAGAAATTCTGTACTGTTTTGTAATACCGTAAATCGTCTGTTTTGGCTGAAGAATAATTCTTCCGGTTTTTGCAGAACTAGACGCCGTTGTGTTTTTTACAACTGTAGCATTTCCAGCCTTTACATTAAGAACATCACCAATTGAAAACTTTCCGTCTTTAATTTTTGGATTCAGTTTCTCTAATTCAGCAATGGTAATGCCATATTTTTTTGAAACATTATAAGGATTATCACCTTTTATAACCGTGTGTGTTTTCTGTGCAGATAAGCTCAGAAACATACATAAACCAGATAGTAAAAAAAACCTCTTAATCATTTTCAATATTATAATGTACAAAAATACTTCTTTAAAATTAAATGGCAACAATTATTAGTTTTGATTGTTCCACTTCCATTTCTTCAACAATCGTTTCTAACCATTCGTAGCCATAATCGGCGAAAAACACAGAGAAATTAAAGATTCTCTCCTGCCAGGTTTTTGCCGGATGAACATCTAAAAATAAAGTTTCTAAACGTTCTAACAGCTCATTTTGTTTTATTTTTTCGGCGTGAAGCAATCGTTTTTTCAATCTTTCAAAAGACTTTAACTGACGTACTTCTTCGGCTTTCACCATATTTCCAAAAGATTTTTCGGTTGTTTCTGCTAACGATTTTAGTTCAGCAAAATTGTTTATAATTAAATTTTCCTGCGATTCTAAAGATTCCAAAACAGAATTATTATCTAAAATTTTGGAATTGGTAATTTTGGTAAAATTCTGGAAAAAATCTTCAATTTTCAAATCCAGCTTTTCGATTTTACCTAAAGTTTTCTCTTTGATAAACAACATAGAATTCCTCGGAATCAAAATCGGAAAAGGAATATTAATCTTGCTAAAATAATCTTTCAGCTCCAGCCAATACATGATTTCGGCATTACCACCAATGTATGCCAAATTAGGCAATACCTTCTCTTGATACACCGGACGCATCAAAGCATTCGGGCTAAATTTTTCAGGAAAGTTTTCTAGTTCATCTAAGATTTCTTCCTTCGTAAATTTTCTATCAGTATCAACAATAAAATAATTTTCACCGTCAAAATCTATTCTGTCCCTCGTGTCAGAAAGATAAAATAAATTAATCTCTCTCGGATTGACCTGAACTTTTCCGTATTTATCGGTTAGGAAATCTACTTTTTCTTTTGAAGATTTATTTAAACTGAAATTAATTAATTCGTCTTTAAAAATATCTTTCACCTGATTTTTCAGTTCTTTAGAATCTCCGTCAAGAATCAATAGCCCGAAATCTGAAAATAATCTGTTGACTAAAGTTCTAATTGCTTCCGTCAAGGTATTTCCGACTTTATAAGCTTCTTTCAGCATTAAAATCAATTCGGTTCCGAAAATAGAATCTTTAAATTCTTTCTCAAATTCAGAAATAAAAAATGTATCGTTTATCTTGATTCTTCCAACAGCACCGCCGGATTTCTCATTGATTTCGTAATAATTATTTTCCGTTTTAAAATGATTGATTTCGGCAAAATCATGATCTTCAGAAGCCATCCAATACACTGGAACAAAATTATTATCTGGAAACTTTTCCTTAAGATTTGTACACGTTTTGATCGTCTGAAAAATTTTATAAACAAAAAATGCGGGACCTGAGAAAAGATTCAGCTGATGTCCTGTTGTAATTGTAAACGTATTGATTGATTTTAAACTTTCAACATTTTCTTTCTGTTTTGCGGAAAGCTGAAGATTTGAAAGCTGATCTGTGAACGCTTTTGAAATAATTTCTCTTTGAGCTTGTTCGAAAGAGTTTTGTTTTAAATGAATCTGCTGCGCAAAATTTTCAATTGAAAAAGTTGCGTTTTCAAAGCCCTCAATCTGATGATTCAAAAAATCTTTTATCAGCTGAGGAATGCTTTCTATATCGTTGAATGAAATTTTATTGACTGTTTTCAACTTGTTTAAATTTAGTTGAACAAATACCAAACAATCCCAATATTCAATCTAAAATCGTAGACCGGATAATGTGGAAATGCATAGGCTTTATTATGTGAAAGCATCGTTCCTATTTGCTGTCCTTCGATGAAGAAAAACATTTTTTTGACCTTGAAATTTAAATAAAGATCGGCAATAGGCTCGCCTCCGATAGAGAACGAATCTGCTCTCGGAAGAATATACTCGCTGAGAATCGGGAAATATTCCTTTGAAGCAAATTTCGAGAAATAATATACTTTTACACCCGCTTGGATTTCTGCCGCATTTTTAAAAGCTCTTGTCTGGAAGAAAAAATTGGCTCTTCCAATAAATGAAGGCATTGGCAACAAATCTTTATTCGTTAAAGCACTTTGAAACTGTACTCTCGTATTTAAATGAAATTTTCTGTAGCTGAACGTTGCATCACCTCCGATCTGCGAAATATTCAGCGAGTTTTCGCTTTGACGAGAAATTGCATTAGAATCAAAATATGTGTAATTATCTATTCTAAAATAGTTGGCAAACAATTCAGATTTGAACCATTTTAAGTTGATACTCCCTCCGATTTCTGTGATTGCCTGATTTTTTGCATCTTGTAAATAATAATTAAATTTTCTGTAAACAGAAGAATTTGCAAGATAATTAAAAGACGGATAAACACTTTGGAAGTTAACCTTTGCATTGACAAAATAATCTTTTATCGGCTCAAACTTTACGTTGTTGATTGTTTTCAGATAATTTCCAAACTGACTTCCTTTTGAAAATTCTAAGAATGAGTTTAACTGAAACTTGTCAAATAATTTCACCTGTAAATTTCCGACAGCCCCTAATCTGTTTTCTTTCAATTCACCCGGAACATTTACTGTGGGCAGATTTATTTCATTTAAACCAAATTTCAACATCTGGTATCGTACACCAGCATCCAATTTAAATTTTTCGTTATCAAAAACCAAGCTGACCGTATTGCTCAGATTGTTTGAATATTTTTTGGTAGAAGGACTAAACCCAGATATAATTTCTGAAGCCGTATTGCTGTACCAATAATTTTCTAAAGCATCCTGAAAGTAGTAATATTTATTCCCTTGATTGAATATCGTATGCCTAATTCTAAAAGGAAATTTCTCAGAATTGAAAGGCGTAAACTGATGGCTTAAATAGTAACGTCTGTAAGAATACTGCGAACTTGATTCTTCTAAATTAACCTGAGCATTATATTTGTTGCTGATATTACTTGACCCCGCCTGAAAAAGGTCATCATCGACGATTCCACCGCTCTCCTGGTTATTGACATTCTGATGAAGGTAATGGGCGAATAGCTCGTAGTTTCCACTTTTGGAAGTATAATGTCCCGAAAATAAGGTTTTATTATTTGCGGCTAAAGAGTTTCTGTACATTCCCTCAGAGCGCAAACCATCGTACTCTACAGAAAAATTAAATCTCTTTCCTATATTCTGAGTATACATCGACTGTAATGCAGCACCGTTTCGCATTGCGGTATGATAAACAAAAGTTGCCGTGGGGGTTTTGACATCGTAATACTTCACGTCATCAATTCCCAAAATCACGTACGATTTATTGGAAGGTAATAAGGAAAGGTTTTGTTCGGCATTTACTTCGTATGACAATGGATTAAATCCAGCACCAATGTTTGCAAACTGCGCACGCCCAAAATTGTCCTGATTATTGTATTGCGAAAAGATATGGGTCTTGTCAAAAGTCAGCACCGTATCAAAAATTTTCTTTTCAGCATACTGCGTCTGATAACGATAATCCTGAATGGTCGGTTTAAATATTTTTAGTGAGTCTTTTGTCCCGGAATCAATCACCAAAGTATCCGACAACTTTTTATCCAATCTATTGGAGTCTGTTTTGTTGACGATTACTTGGGCTTTGAATATGGAGCCGAAGAGAAGTATGAGGAGGAGGATGTATTTCATTTATTTTTCAGTTAGATAAAATCACATCTTGATTTTATAGTACAAAAATAGGAAATAAAAGGAAATAAAAAACCCCGTCTTTCGACGGGGTGTAAATATATATCTTAATTAAATCTTAATTAAGTGCTGGCCAGTTACCATCTGATTTAGTCAAAGTGGTTGTACCATACTCTCCATATGAGGTTGTCCACTTAAATGTTAATTTATTACCATTTACAACAACATTAGAAATTACAAATGTATCACCATACTGATTTGGCGTTTTAAAAGAAAGCTTACCACATAAATCCTCAATTCTTACTCCAGTAGAAGTAGCAGCATATCCTGGAAATAATGCAAAAGCACCAAAGCTTGAATCAGAAATTTGATAAAGACCATCACTTACTTTTGTGAAAGTTACATTACCTGTCACGGGACCTGGCACATTAGTAGGTGCATCAGGAGCAAATGCATTGACAGTTGAGTATTGATATGTTCCTTCAAGAGAAGAATCACAACCGAAAATCAGAGATAAACTAATCGTAGTATTGTAATTTGCCTTTTTAACAGAAGGAGAAACCAAATCAAATACTAACGTCTTAGCAATTGTTTGCGACAACTGTGCTCCGTATACTCTCAATTTTACAATTCCCAGATTGCTACCTGCTGCTATCTGAACTTTACCTCCATTAAGAATTTCATAATGAGTTCCTGCAACTGCATCACCACCAATTCTCTTTATCTCAAAGTCTGCAGCAGAATTTAATGGACTCATCGTTCCTATCTTTATATCAAAATCTTTATAGCCAACATCCGGTCCCTTTGCCACAGCAAATTTATCAAGAAAGAAAGATGTAGCATCACCATCATACATTGAGTTTTCTGTGCCATCTTCACAAGAACTAATTGCAAATAACGCAAATAGTAAATAAACGAATTTAAATATATTTTTCATTTTCTGAAAATTTTAAAATTAATAACCAGGGTTTTGTACAATTTTTGAATTCACATTAACCTCAACGTTTGGAATTGGCAATGCCCATTTGTAACTGTTTAATGGTAGATTGATTGGATTAGCTGCCGGATAATTTGAGGTAAGAGAGCTATAATCTGCAGGATCTCTATCAAGGCTTGAGTTTGCTTTCACTCCCAAACGCTTGATATCCATAAATCTATATCCTTCAAATGCAAACTCTACTCTTCTTTCATCAAGAATCATTTTCCATGCTGCAGTTGAAGATGCTGGAGTTGCAACGGTAGCAGAAGCACCAAACCTAGCATCTCTAACCGTTTTAATTGCTGTTCTCACTCCTGCAAAATCACTTACTTGCGCTCTCGCTTCTGCTTTAATCATATACATTTCGGATAAACGCATAATCTTAAATGAATTATTAGGATTATTAGCATTTGTATTTGCCCAAGGTTGAGATGCAGTATTTAGACGACCTCCATGCTTGTTAATTATTAACCTATCTGAATTTCTATAGTCAGGAGCAAAAGCATAGTTTGGATCAATAGTTGAATCAGGTCCAATAATCAAATTTGCTCTTACATCAGCAACCGTTGTACCTAAAGTATTTGCAGTTAAGTTACCTGGATTTAATTTATTATGCAAAGCTCTACTCACTTCAAAAGAAGGTGCCCCTGTAGCAGTAGGTTGTAATGAAAACCAAGCATTATGTAAGTTAGTATCTTGATTATTTTGTTGAACTATTCTTTGTATTCTGAAAATAACTTCAGGTGCTACAGCATCAGTCCAAAATATTGATCTATAGGTAGCTTTGTTAGCCAAAATTAGCCCAGCTGTATTGATTACTTGATCGGCCCAAATTTCTGCATTAGTATAATCTCCTTTATAAGCATAAGATCTTGCCTTAAGTCCTCTAGCAAAGTTAATATTTCCATAATTTGGATTAGCAGCAACACCAGATGATTGATAGAGTGCAATAGCATCATCTAAATCTTTATGAATAAATGTATAAAATTCACCGTTTGTATTTCGAGGAAAATCATTCACATCAAAAACATCAATTCGATTTGATATCAAACCTGCTAACGCATTATTATCTGTTGGATCTGTACTGAAATAACCTAGGATTAACAAATGACCATAAGCTCTAAGTGTTAAAGCCTGAGCTTTGATATTAGCAATCACCTTTGCGTCATCAGCATTTGCCGGAACAATTTTGTCTGATGCATCAATAATTCTATTTAATCTAGAAATGCTTGCATATGTATTTGCCCATAAAGCAGTTGGTAGATCTGATCCCGTATTTAAGAAAAATACATAATCATCGTTAATTCCTTGTCCACCATTAGCAAAACCTATTCCAACCTCGTCGGTGAAAATTGAAACGATTTCAGATTCAGTTCTACTCCCCATTGTAGTAAGAGCCGAATTAAGTAATAATTGTAAGTCAGCACTACTTAAAAGAGCATCTTCCTCAAAAATAACCCCTGGTGAATATGTGTCTAATAAATCTCTATTACATGAACTTGTTAAAAGAACACCTAATGTCAATATAGAAATTTTAAAAATATTTTTCATTGTAATATATTAATTTTAATTAAAATTTAACATCAATTCCTAATGTGAAAATTTTTGGTGTTGGGTACCCATATTGATCCGCAGCTCTTGTGCTCTCAGCATCAAAACCTCGCCATTTTGACCATGTATATAAGTTTTCTCCTTGAACCATAATAGTCATACTTTTTACAAATGTACCATTTAATACACTTTGTGGAATACGATATCCTACTTGAAGATTTCTTAATCTTAGATAAGATGAGTCAACTAAGAAACGATCTGATCTCGTTTCGAAATTTCTGTTAGCAGCTGTATTTGACGGTATGTCAGTGTTGGTGTTTGTAGGCGTCCAAGCATTCAGTAAGTCTCTTGAAACATTAAACTGTCCAACATCATCGGGACTGTAATATCCTGACATATCATAGTCATATCTATAAATACCTGCGACGTAATTAAATGTTGTATTAACAAAAACACCCTTATAATCAAAATCAAAACCAAATCCACCTACATATCTTGGGTTTCTGAAGTTGTATTTTAGTGGTTTCAAATCTGCATCAGTCGGCGCCTCAGTAGCACTTCCATCAGCACTTTCAAAAAGTAAATTACCATTGTTAGGATTCACACCCAAATAATGATAAACGTATGGAGCCTGCCAAATACTTCCGTTGGTTGAATAAGTCTGTACAGTTGCACCCTGGATTAAAGGGTTTTCTGGAATATTAAATACTTTTTCTTTATTTAAAGCTCCGTTCCCTCTTAATGTAAAATTAACTCCATTAGTACTTCTAATTACATCCACAGCTAAATTTAATTCATAACCGTAGTTTTTTAAGTCGATTTCAGAGTTCTTATTTAAAGCTGTCTGTCCTAATAAAGGACTCTGTGGCCATGGATAGAAAATATTTTCAGAAGTTTTATCATACACGTCAAATTGACCTCTAACTCTTCTTGACAACAATTCAAAGTCCACACCTACGTTCCAAGTACGAGTAGTTTCCCATCTAAGATCTGGAAATCCTAAATTGATACCATATCCCAAACCTGTTCCATAAGTAGGAGCAGAAGATACTGAAAACGTATTAAGATATCTTTGAGGGTTGAGTCCATCAAATATGCCCGGCAAAACACGCTCATTTCCTACGGTTCCGTATGAGCCTCTAAGCTTCAAGTCATTAACCCAAGTTACATTTTCCATGAAGCTTTCTTTATTAATATTCCATCTACCTCCAATAGACCAGAAAGTTCCCCAAACATTATCTTCAGAAAAACGGCTAGATCCATCATAACGAATGTTAGCAGCTATTCCATATTTACCGGCATAATCGTAATCTACGTTAGCAAAATAAGAGAACATATTATGTCTAGCTTGACCAACACTTATTGGACGCAGGTAGCTAGCCGCAGTATTAGTTATATAACCCGTACCCGTTCCTGGCACCCAAGTCCTTGGATTCAATCCAATCTGTCTTTGAGAAGATTGCTGTAGCATATTATTATTGAATTCGAACGCTCCCTGAACACCAATTTTATGATCCCCAAAAGTTTCATTATATTCTAACTGAGCCAAGTTATTAAAAGTAAAAACTCTCGATTGAGACATATCTTCAAACCCTTTAAATTCCAAAGCCCCTTGTAGTGCAAGTGAATTAAAAGAAATAGGATGCTGCCAAGCATTATCATTTAAATTTCTAAATGTGGCATTAGCACGAACACGACCTGTCAAAGTAGGAAGAAACTTGTAAGACGCTTCAGTTGTAACGTCTATTCTTACTTCGTCTGTAGAGGCTCTATAAGTTCTTTCCTTATCAATCAACATTAGTGGAGTATACAGGAAGTTACCCGTAGATTGATATAAGCCCAGCAATTGCTGACTATTTTGATATTCGTCAGGAGAGATATGTGGAGCTCCCTTCATTGCACCTAGTACTAAGTTTTGGTTTACTCCACCAGTATTTAAATTAGAAGCCTGTGTATTTCTGGTTAAAGATAACGCAGTACCAACTGAGAAATTAAATTTATTGTTTTTAGATTTTCCATTTAAGTTGTTTCTTAAAGAAAATCTTTTCATTCCAGTTGTTGCAAGTAACCCTTGCTGATCTAGATATCCGATACTTGTGTAGTTATTTAAATTTTCAGACCCCGCAGACACTGAAAAGTCATGTGATTGCAAGATTGAAGGCTGAAAAAAATAATCTAACCAATCTGTATCGACTTTATAATCGGCTATTTGAGCATCAGTTAAGGTTGTACCCTTACCTCTACCAATCATTTTTTCGAGAGTTAATAATTCTCTAGAATTAGCAATATTATATCTATGCTTTTGTAATTGAGAAACTCCAAACTGAGAGCTGTAACCAAAATTTACACCTTGATTATATTTTGCACGTTTAGTTCTAATTACTACAACCCCATTTGACCCTCTGTTACCAAATTGTGAAAGTGCTGAAGCATCCTTTAAAACTTCCATACTTTCAATATCATTAGGATTTATGTTTCTGAAACTTTCACTGGTTCCAGGAAAGCCATCAATTACATAAAGTGGCTCAGTGTTCCCTAGCAAAGACCCCTTACCTCTTACAGTAATAGTCGGAGTAGCACCAGGTTGACCTGTACCCGTAGCAATATTAACTCCAGCTAACTGACCTTGAGCAGCGTTTAACACATTGGAGCTTGGGCGGTTATTGATTAATTCACTTCCAATTTTTGCTGTAGAAGTTACGGCTGAACTTTTAGTCATAGTTTTATAACCCACTACAACAACTTCTTCAATTTTCGCTTCATTAACTGGTTTACCTATAGTATCTCTCACGCTCTCTTGCGCTTCGATGCTCTGAAAACCCAAAAAGAATAGTGCACCAACACTTAACACTTTTAATTTTACATTCATATTAACAAATTTTAATATTATTATGTTGCAAATATGTTAAAAATATTTAACATCTGCAAACGTTTTTATTTAGATAATTAATTTCTTACTTTTTAATAAACTTTGTACTAACTTCTCTGTTCTGCTTATCAGAATATATTAGCAGATAATTTCCAGGAGTTAAAGCCTCTACATTTATTTTGGAATCTTTAACAGATTCCCTTAACAATATTCTACCACTGGCATCCAATACAGCAACATGAGCTTCGACGTTGTTATTATTTTTAATATATAAAACATCTTTTACTGGATTCGGATAAATTTGAATTTGATCTTCTTTTGTTTTGACATCAATTGTATTAAGCGTAGAAAGATTTTGACCATTTACAATTAAAGTAAAATTCTGATTTAAATTGGTCAATGTACCTTTATGAGTTACAGTTATAGTATATTCCCCATTTGCATTTGGAATATCAATTCTTTCAAAATTATCTACATCGTTGGTTGAACTATTACTGGCTGGTGCAAATACATTTGTCAAACCTTGCAATTTCCAAGGATAATAAACTGTACCATTAGAAGAAGTCACTTTAACATCCAAATCATTAATCAAGTATTTTGTAGAAAGATCTGTAGTACCATTATTAACATTCGCTAACAAAGGCGCCGGATCAGTCCAAGAAATAGACACTTTTAAAGGCGTACTAGTGGTCATATTAACAGTTTGTGTATACGTTGCACCATTACTAAGACTTAATTCACGTATGACACTTCTATTAGAAGTTAAGTTTTTATCTCTGATTATTTTTGCAGCACTTTCTGCATTTATTAACCCCCAACCAAACTCATAGTCGGGTCCTGTAGCTCCACCAGCTTCATCAGCAGTATGCATAATTAAACCCTTAACAGTTGCTGCGCGCATAAAATTATTGTATAGCTGATTATGATATTGTTGCAATAACGCTACAACACCTGTTACAGCAGGAGCAGCCATTGAAGTTCCTTGCTTTATACCCGTTGATGTATCTGAGTTACTTGTTGTGGATCTCACGTTAACTCCTTTCGCAGAAATTTCAGGCTTAATCCTTCCGTCATCAGTTGGCCCATAATTACTAAATGATGATATAAATACACTGTTATTGTCCACATATTGTGCAACCTCCAGAACAGCTGCAACAGTAAGTACATTTTTAGCAACTCCATCTCCAGCTATGAGATCATAACCAAACTTGGAAGAATTTTGTGTTCCGTAAGGAATAGCAGCTTTATCTCTATCATTACCCGCTGCAAAGACAGGAAGGTAATAAGGATTATTATAGCACAGTGCATCTACTTGTCTTGCATCATTCGTATATGCCCCTAAAAACCAAAGTTGATTATTATTATTCAAACTTGGTCCATATGAGTGATTCGACATTAACAAACCACTAGAAGCTTCAGTCTGCATTTCTGCAAGATCATCATTCCAATCGTAAGATTTTATCGATGAGTTAAATGCTATACCTCTTGCAGCAGCCATTACTCCTTTTGCCGCAATTGTTCCAGCTACATGAGTTCCATGGTCAGACATTGATGATGTAAAATCTAAAATCGATACTTTTGTAAATCCATCTACCATAAACTCTTGGTGAGTATCCCTAACAGGGCCACCATCCCATACACCAACGATCATTCCTTGTCCCTGAATATTTAACCCTAAACTACCACCGTTATATAGAGAAGTGGCTCTGGCAGTAATCGCAGACCCTGCATTAGACGTCGAAGTATATAAAGGAGTACCATTTGCAAGGATATCGGTCAGCTCAATTTTTCCTGACACATCATCTTTAACAATTTTTTTTGCATTGGGATTTTGATTTAAGTAATCAGATATCCTTATCCTTCTTTTACTTTCATCATTTTTCAACTCTTGAGAAAGTGCTGCGTTGGCTACTTTATCTGAACTTTCTGCAATTTTTCTTCTTTCCTCTGCAGTCTGAGAAAAGATTAGCACAGGCAAGAACATTATTAAAAAATATGTCTTTTTCATTCTTTATCTTTGTTTCTATATGACAATTAACTTTATAATCAAAACACTAAATTACTTAAGTATTTATAAAATTCTTGCAAAAGTGTTAAAAAAAACTTAAACCACCAAACTTTTTAACACAAAAACTTTACTTTTTAAAAAAACATAACAATTTGTTTGTGACATCGTTATAGTTCAGATGATTTTTGTAATTTTGAATATAATTATAATTATGAAAAAAATATTTCTTATAATAGTTGGGTCATTTTGCACATCTGCATTTGCCCAAAACACAATGATTCTATCCAGAAATGATTTATTAGCGGGAACCGTATTTGACAATCGCATTACAGGAGCTTCGGGGAAAACACTGAAATATGATGAGATATCAGGTTCAGCTTATCAAGACAAGTCTTTTAAAAATGCAAAGATTGCAGAAAACTATGAAATTACTGCTATTAGGTATAATTCTTATAAGGATGAAGTGGAATTTAGGAATGACACTGATATAATGATTCTTCCCAAAGAAAATAAATTTAGCAGACTTGAAATTTCATCGCCTAAACAAGTTTTAGTTTTAATAAGCCTTGATAATGAACCTAACGGATATTATTATGAGTTAGTAAATGGGAAATCGTCATTATACAAGAAAGTAAAAACAAATTTCATTGATGTCAAGCCTGCTTCCACACCTTATGGCAGTGATCAACCTGCATCATTCAGTACTCCAATTACTACTTATTATTTAGTTCTTAACGGTAAAGTCATCAAGAAACCTAAAAATCAAAAACAGATTATTGACCTTTTACCTGATAAGAAAGAAGTGTTGAATTCTTTTTTTAAGGAAAACAAAATAAAACTTGACAAGGAAGAGGATTTAAAAAAATTAGTTACATTCCTTAATCAAAATTAATATTTGCCCACAAAATAGAATAAAAACCGGCAGGTTTTGTCCGGTTTTTATTATTTGGTTTAACATCATCTATAATCCACTTCCCCCAATCTGGAAAACTTGAAGCATTATAATATGAATACTCTACTACATGACTGCAACCCTGCCAAATGGTTTCCTCAGTCCAATTGTAGGTCATCTTTGCCAATTGACCGCCATTACTAAAACTTCCTTTTGCCAGTTCTGTAATGGTCGTTTTTCCTTTAGTATTCACAGGTTCTCCGTTTCTTATGTTTTCTTTTTCCTGTGGAGTCAGATTATAAATAAGTCCCAAAAAAGTCACTACTGTAATAGAAATTTTAAATTGATCTTTTGAAGATTATTGGGATTGTTGTTTAATGCGATAGCACTACGGCATACTGATAAACATAATAGTAACTAAAAATATCCCCAAAAGAAAAGATAGGTAGATATCCTTGTACTTGATTGTGCATTTGTACAATATCATGTTGTGAGTGATCCAACTTTACAGACATGGTGTCGGCCAATTGACCGCCATTACTAAAACTTCCTTTTGCCAGTTCGGTAATCGTGGTTTTCCCGTTGGTATTTACAGGTTCTCCGTTTCTTACTTTTTTTCTTTCCTGAGCAGTAAGATTGTAAGTAACCAGAAATTCCTGATACGTGCCATCCGGAAGTGGAGAAAGCAAAAGATTTTCTAGTGGAGCACCTTCAGGAGCATTCTGCCTTTTAATATTAAAAGTATAGGTGTGATAATTGGCACCGTTCTCTATGTAGATTACATCATCGGTATCTATTGAAACGCCGTTCCCATAATCTACCACTTTACCATTTGCGTTCTTTTTAGATAAAGATTTAAATGCAGATTCAGCTTTTTCAAGTTCAGGAATTAGAAGATTTTGGCACCTCCTTTTATTCAGTGAAATTCTGTTCAAGTAAGTCGAAACTTTAGCTAAATTTTAAAATCCCTTCACAAATTGAAAGGATTTATTTTTATTGCTTTGTTAAATGAATAAGTTGTTTATACGGTATTGTTGGCTGAAAATTTGTAGGACAAACTCCTTCTTCTACAATATCATTATCCGGAAGCATAAGGATAGTCATTTGCGCAGGTGTCGAAGGCTGTATTCTTAAATAAACATCTCCATATTCTGCGCATCCTACACTATTTCCAACGAAATACATTACATAGGCTTTTAAGTCAGATTGGAAATTATCTCCTTTAAATTTAGTTTTTAAATCATCAGGCTCATTATATGTATTATAAATTATATTTCCATTAGAATCTAAAACTTTCAATCTACCCACTAAAAAATCCCAATTTACATCATATCCCCCTATATTTTCCTTTTTAATAAAGCTAAATTCATAAGTATTTCCATTTAAATCTCCCTTCCATATTCCTATATACTTATTTAATGAATTATTGACGTCTTTTATGTAAGTTGTACTTTGAGGAATAGTTCCTGTTTGCTGTTCATACATTACAGCTTGTTCCAAAGAAATAGTTTGAGATTTACAAGATATCGTTGGAAGTAAAAATATAATAAGAAGTAAAAATATATTTTTCATAAATTTGTTATTTATTGAGGACAATTTGTTTCAATTTTATCTGTTTTATCAGTATTTAATCTGATTTCTGTTGTGGTTCCATTTGAGTTCATTCTATACAATGTTACACCTTTTAAGTTCATATTTTCATCAATAAATTTAAGAAATTTTAATTCTAAACTCATTTTTTTATTTTTAGAAATAAAATCAATAAATGGATTTTTAAAAGCTTCTTTTTGAGCATCAGTAAAAGTTTTTATCTGATTTTCATTTCCTGTAAAACGAATCTGGTAATTCCCCGATCCTGATACCATTACTCCATATACATCACTTAGCGGTTGTCCTTTTTCTTTAGCATTTTTAACCAAATCCATGAAATATATAATGTCAGCAGGAGAAAACATTTTAATACCTTTCTTCCCTATTCCATATCCTTCTGCATCTAGATATTCATAATCATTTACATGCGTATATATAAATCCTTTAATATAGGTATTTGTTTCCACATGTGGCAAACTCAAGGTATTTGCATCGTCTGTAGCACCCGCATTATCTTTATATACATAATCTCCTCCAAATTTTTGAATGTATCCTGTTTCTTTTTTTAATGTAATCTTTGTTTTAAGAGTATCTATTCGTTTAGAGAATTCTTCATCTTCCCGTTGTTCCTTTATTTTTCTGCAAGGATTTTTTGGTCTTGTATCGTTCGGCTGTGTAACACCACCCACATGACAGCCGTTTTCATCGATGATACCTACTTCACCAGGATTATTTGCGACTGTAGTGCATTCATCCGGACCATTTCCTGCGGGACCGCCTCCGCCACCGCCACCAACTCCGGGATCTGTCGGCATAAATGTTTCGTCTACTTGTTCCACACAGCTGTAGGTGCTTACAAGGTACGGATAAGGTGGAAAACCAGAATTACCCGCATTGTCTACGAAATCACCAACAAACTGACAGGAACCGTAATTAGATTCACCATGTATTCCTTCTGAACAACGAGCCCACTGTACACTATTGCTCCAGCCGCATACCATAGTAGATTTTGCCAACTGACCACCGGAATTGAATGTTCCCTTTACCAGCTCAGTAATCGTGGTTTTCCCTTTCGTGTTGACAGGTTCTCCGTTTTTTACTTTTTCTCTTTCCTGAGCAGTAAGATTGTAGTAACCAGAAATTCCTGATAAGTGCCATCCGGAAGTGGAGAAAGCAAAAGATTTTCCAATGGCGCATCTTCAGGAGCATTCTCTCTTTTGATTTTAAAAGTATAGGTGTGGTAATTGGCACCGTTCTCTATGTAGATTACATCATCGGTATCGATTGAAACGCCGTTCCCATAATCTACCACTTTACCATTTGCATTCTTTTTAGATAAAGATTTAAATGCAGATTCAGCTTTTTCAAGTTCAGGAATTAGAAGATTTTGGCACCTCCTTTTATTCAGTGAAATTCTGTTCAAGTAAGTCGAAACTTTAGCTGAATTTTAAAATCCCTTCACAAATTGAAAGGATTTATTTTTATTGTTTAGTAAAATAAATAAGTTTTTTTTCAGGAAACGTTTGCGAAAATGTACTTGAACATTCTCCTATTACAGTATCTTTTTCAGACCAGTAAAAAACTGTCATCTGATTAGGACTATTAGACTTTATTTTTAAATAAAGAGTTCCATCATTTATACATCCTTGTGTCGAAGGCCCTATGAAAAATGTCATGTATTCTACTAAATTAGGTGTAAATGATAATCCTGAAAAATTTGTCTTTTCATCATCTATTTCGTTAAAGTTATTAAAAAAGATGGTTTGCCCATCTAATGAGCTAACTTTTAATCTTCCTTTAAGTATATCACTTTTATAGCCTAAAATATTTTCAGATAGACTTTTATTAAACTTCATTTCGTATTTTTTCCCATCATACTCTCCTTTCCATATACCAATGTATTTTACTAATGAATTGTTTATATCTTTTGCGTAATATTGTTGTGGACAATTTGAATTTTCTAAGCACTGAGCTTCCTGCTCTAAAGATATAATTTGAGAATTGCAAGAGATTGAAAATGAGATTGTAATTATATATAAAATTTTTTTCATAGTATTTTAATTTGGACAATTATTTTTAATAGTATCGGTTTTATCAGTATTTAATTTTATTTCAATCGTTGTACCATCGTCATTCATTCTATACAATGTTATTCCTTTTAAATTCATCTTCTCATCCATATATTTTAGTACAGCTAATTCCAATTTAGCAGCATCTTTTAAAAAGGGTTTCATTATCGCTTTAAAGGGTTCTTTATGTGCTTTAACTTGTTCGGGTGTAAAAGTTTTAATTTGGTTTTTATTTCCTGTAAAACGAATCTGGTAATTTCCTAATCCAGATACCATTACTCCGTATACATGTTTAATTGCTATCCCTCTTCTGCTATTTACCACATTGAGATTAAAACGGAAAAAGCTGTTTCACAATTAGAGAAACAGCCTTTTTATTATTGTTTTGTTAAATGAATGAGTTGTTTATAAGGTATTGTAGGTTGAAAATTAGCAGGACAAACTCCTTCAACGACAATATCATTATCCGGAAGCATTAGTATGGTCATTTGATTAGGAGTTGTAGGTTTTATTCTTAAATAAACATCTCCATATTCTGCGCATCCTACACTATTTCCAACGAAATACATTTTATAAGCTTTTAAATCGGATTGGAAATTCTTCCCAAAAAAATTTGTATTATTATCATCTGGCTCAGTGAAAGTATTGTATACTACATTTCCATTAGAATCTGTAATTCTAAGTCTTCCAACTAATCTGTCTCTTCTTACTTTTCCATCTGGACTACCATCATTAATTTTTTTTATTAAATTATATTCATACTTTTTTCCATTAAGGTTTCCTCTCCAAGTTCCAACATATTTATTTAAAGAATTATTAATGTCTTTAAGATATGTAGTATTTGGTGGTAACATTCTTCCATCCAGCTGCTCAGGATAAACTGCTGCTTCTTCAAGGCTCATTGTATTTTGAGCACTACAAGAAATCGTTGTGAACATTAAAAAGCTTAGTACTAAAATTATATTTTTCATAAAAGAGGTTTTATTGTGGACAATTGGTTTCAATGGTATCAGTTTTATCAGCAGTCAATTTTATTTCTGCGGTGGTTCCATCGGAATTCATTCGATATAAAGAGATTCCTTTCAGGTTAATTTTTTCGTCTATGAATTTTAAAAATTTAAACTCTAAACTTTGACTTTCATTATCCAACATAAATTTAATAAATGGATTTTTAAAAGCTTCTTTTTGAGCGTCAGTAAAAGTTTTTACCTGATTTTCATTTCCTGTAAAACGAATCTGGTAATTTCCCGATCCTGATACCATAACTGCATATACATCACTCAGCGGTTGCACTTTTGTTTGAGCATTTTTTACCAAATCCATGAAATATACAATGTCAGCAGGAGAAAACATTTTAATACCTTTCTTCCCTATTCCATATCCTTCTGCATCAAGATACTCAAAATCATTTACATGCGTGTGCATAAATCCTTTAATATAAGTATTTGTTTCTACATGGGGCAAACCGAGCGTGTTTGCATCATCTGTAGCACCTGCATTATCTTTATATACATAATCTCCTCCAAATTTTTGAATGTATCCTGTTTCTTTTTTTAATGTAATCTTTGTTTTAAGAGTATCTATTCGTTTAGAGAATTCTTCATCTTCCCGTTGTTCCTTTATTTTTCTGCAAGGATTTTTTGGTCTTGTATCGTTCGGCTGTGTAACACCACCCACATGACAGCCGTTTTCATCGATGATACCTACTTCACCGGGATTATTGGCGACTGTAGTGCATTCATCCGGACCATTTCCTGCGGGACCGCCTCCGCCACCGCCACCAACTCCGGGATCTGTCGGCATAAATGTTTCGTCTACTTGTTCCACACAGCTGTAGGTGCTTACAAGGTACGGATAAGGTGGAAAACCAGAATTACCCGCATTGTCTACGAAATCACCAACAAACTGACAGGAACCGTAATTAGATTCACCATGTATTCCTTCTGAACAACGAGCCCACTGTACACTATTGCTCCAGCCGCATACCATTGTCGATTTTGCAAGCTGACCACCGGAATTAAACGTCCCCTTTGCCAGTTCGGTAATCGTAGTTTTTCCTTTAGGATTTACCGGCGCTCCGTTTCTTACTTTTTCTCTTTCCTGAGCAGTGAGATTGTAGGTTACCAAGAATTCTTTATAGCTTCCGTCTGCAGTCGGCATAAGCAAAAGATTTTCCAGAGGTGCAGTTTCAGGAGCGTTCTCTCTTTTGATTTTAAAAGTATAGGTATGAAAATTCGGACCGTTTTCGATATAGATCACTTGATCGGTATCTATAGAAACTCCGTTGCCGTAATCGATCAAACTTCCGTTTACATTGATCTTGGTATTCTTAAGGTCACCTTCTGCCTTTCCGATTTCAGGAAGAAGTATGCTCTTGTGCTTACTTTCATCCAATGAATTCTCTTTGAGTAAGCTGAATTTTAAAATCCTTCAAAAAATTGAAGGACTTATTTTCTTATTGCTTTGTTAAATGAATGAGTTGTTTATATGGTATTGTAGGCTGAAAATTTGTAGGACATTTTCCTTCAACAACAATATCATTATCCGGAAGCATAAGGATAGTCATTTGCGCAGGTGTCGAAGGCTGTATTCTTAAATAAACATCTCCATATTCTGCACACCCTACACTGTTGCCCACAAAATACATTTTATAAGCTTTCAAGTCAGATTGAAATCCCAATCCTGAAAAGTTTGTTTTGTCATCATTAAGTTCACTGAAATTATTATAATATATATTCAAATTAGAATCTGTAATCCTAAGTCTACCAACAAGAATATCGCTTTTTTTTTCAGAAAGTGTCAAATCTTGATATAGTCCTTTTTTAAGATTAATTTCATAATATTTTCCATTAAAATTTCCTTTCCATGTTCCAATATATTTATCCAATAAATTGTTAAGATCTTTTTCATAAGTCCAGTTATCTGGACAAAGAATCGTTGGGTTTTCTTCTCGACATTTCGCCATTGTTTCTAATGACACTATCTGTGCTTTGCACGAAAGAGTAAAAAAGGTTATTATTAATAATAAGTACTTCATAATTTAGATTTTATTTTAGCTTGGGCAGTTGTTTCTTTCTAATCCATTTTTTGTTTCATTTAGCTTTATTTCGGAATTAGTTCCATCATTATTCATCCGATATAAAGTTATATTTTTTAAATTCATTTTTTCATCCATATACTTGAGCATTCCAAATTCTAAATCTGTTGCATTTTTTATTCCATTTCGTGTCATAAAATCTTCAAAAGGTTTTCGATGAGCTTCTTTTTGGGCGTCGGTAAAAGTTTTTATTTGATACTCATTTCCTGCAAAACGAATCTGATAATTCCCTACACTGGAAACCATTACTGCATATACATCATTAAGCGGTTGACCTTTTGTTTGAGCATTTTTTACCAAGTCCATAAAATATGCTATATCTGCAGGAGAAAACATCTTAATACCTTTCTTACCTATTCCATATCCTTCTGCATCAAGAAATTCATAATCATTCACATGTGTATGTATAAATCCTTTGATATAAGTATTTGTTTCCACATGTGGCAAACTCAAAGTATTTGCATTTTCTGTAGCACCTGCATTATCTTTATATACATAATCTCCTCCAAATTTTTGAATGTATCCTGTTTCTTTTTTTAATGTAATCTTTGTTTTAAGAGTATCTATTCGTTTAGAGAATTCTTCATCTTGCCGTTGTTCCTTTATTTTTGTGCAAGGATTTTTTGGTCTTGTATCATTCGGCTGTGTAGCACCACCAACATGACAACCGTTTTCATCGATGATACCTACTTCACCAGGATTATTGGCGACTGTGGTGCATTCATTAGAACCATCGCCACCAGGTCCTCCACCACCGCCTGAACTGCCTCCTCCGCTGTTTCCAGGATCTATATATTCAGGCTGCTCGGTAATGCAGCCACCAGTAACAATAGTGTAAACGCTCGGTTTTACATCTGCTTTGCAGTTGGGCCAGTCGTCGATATTCGAGGCATTGTGGTAAGACTGCCCTTTTACAATATGGCTGCAGCCCTGCCAAACAGTTTCCTCATGCCAGTTACAGCTCATCTTCGCCAGCTGACCTCCCGAATTGAATGTGCCTTTTGCCAGTTCGGTAATCGTGGTTTTCCCTTTGGTGTTGACAGGTTCTCCGTTTCTTACTTTTTCTCTTTCCTGAGCAGTAAGATTGTAAGTAACCAGAAATTCCTGATACGTGCCATCCGGAAGCGGAGAAAGCAAAAGATTTTCTAATGGAGCATCTTCAGGAGCATTCTGCCTTTTAATATTAAAAGTATAGGTGTGGTAATTGGCACCGTTCTCTATGTAGATTACATCATCGGTATCGATTGAAACGCCGTTCCCATAATCTACCACTTTACCATTTACATTATTTTTAGATAAAGATTTAAATGCAGATTCAGCTTTTTCAATCTCAGGAAGAAGCAAATCTTTATGTTTGGCTTCATTGAGCGAAATACGTTTCGAGGTAAGCTGGAATTTTGAGCTGTTGTTGTACGTTTCTTTTTCCGGGAATTGGTCGGTCCTGCAGGAATATGCAGTAAGGGCGACCACAAGAATCAGGCAGAGCCTGAGCAATAATTTTTTCTTCATTGTCATTTTGTTTTTAAGTTGTTAAATATAAAAATAATTCTCAACAAATATCATAAAAGGATGAATAAACTTTCTACAACTTTGGTTGTAAAATGTCTGAACCTTAGTTGTTTTTTTATTTTTTTATTTACTTTAGCATAAAATTATACAGTATGACTTTGGGAACCAAACTCAATAAGCTAAGAACAGGGCGCAACCTTACGCAGGTGCAGATCGCAGAAAAACTGCACATCTCGCAAAACGCTTACAATAAGTGGGAAAGCGACAAGGCAAAACCTGCCATGGAAAACCTGATGAAGATTGCAGATTTTTATGAAACGGACGTGTATGATTTATTGGATGAAAAATCAATTGTTCAAACTAATAATGATAAGTCTATTGGGTATATTGAAGGTGAGGTAACAATTAACAATACTTTCTCAGAAGAATTGATAGAAAGCATTATCAAAAATCAGCAGGATATTACCCATCTTGTACAAGCACAGAATAAGCTGATAGAAGGCCTTTTGAAGAAATAAGTACAAAGTGCTTTCTGCACTTACCCTATTCTCTAAAAAAATCATGCGCATGAACTTCAAAACTCATGCGCATGAATTGATCAACTCGTACGCATGAGTTCTCACAAGATACACTGAAGCTTGCGACGTTTAAAAAGAAGGGATAAATTCTGTCACTTTTATATTGAGTGAGATTAATGCCTATCGTCACAGTTAATTATAATTTGTTGCCAATAGAACATAAAGTTTGTCATTCCGTAGGAATCTCAACAAAGTTTATAAAGTATAATTTAGATTCCTACGGAATGACAAACTGATTTTTAATTTTATTGCGGAAAACAATTTCAGAAAAAATTACATAAAAACAAAAACTGCCCGCATCTTCCGATACGGGCAGTTTTAATATATAACTAAATATTATTTCAATTTCTTCTTCACAGCAACTTCTTCGTATACTTCAAGAATGTCGTACTGTTCGATGTCGTTGTAACCTTTCAGGTTTAATCCGCATTCGTAGCCTTTTGTAACTTCTCTTACATCGTCTTTGAAACGTTTTAAACTTTCAAGCTCACCGTCGAATTTCACAATACCGTCTCTTAGTAATCTTACTTTTGACTGTCTTGTTACTTTTCCGGTAAGAACCATACAACCTGCAATGGTTCCGACTTTTGAAATCTTGAAGACTTCACGTATTTCTACATTACCAATTACCTGCTCCTGAATCTCCGGAGAAAGCATTCCCTCCATCGCTTCTTTTACCTCATCGATTGCTTTATAAATAATAGAATAGGTTCTGATCTCGATTTCTTCACGATCTGCCAATTCTTTTGCGTTGGCACCGGCTCTTACGTTGAATCCGATGATAATTGCATCTGAAGCTGCAGCTAAGTTGATATCAGACTCAGTGATCTGTCCTACACCTGAGTGAAGAATGTTGACACTGATCTCCTCTGTTGATAATCTTTGTAACTGATCAGAAAGCGCTTCTACTGAACCATCTACGTCACCTTTCAGGATAATATTCAATTCTTTGAATTCTCCTAAAGCAATACGTCTACCTAGTTCTTCAAGTGTCGTATGTTTCTTGGTTCTGATAGAAAGTTCTCTTTGTAACTGCTCTCTCTTATTAGCTATTGATTTACCTTCGCTTTCGTCTGCGTAAACTCTGAATTTATCACCAGCCGTTGGCGCTCCGTCAAGACCTAAGATCGTTGCCGGAATAGATGGACCTGCTTCTTCAAGGTTTTTCCCTCTTTCGTCAAGCAAAGCTTTTACTTTACCGTGGTTTTTACCAGCTACTACATAATCTCCAACTCTTAAAGTTCCGGTTTGTACCAACATCGTTGCTACATACCCTCTACCTTTATCTAATGACGCTTCAATGACAACTCCTTGTGCAGCACGATTAGGATTAGCTTTTAATTCAAGCATTTCTGCCTGAAGCAATACTTTCTCTAAAAGGACATCCATATTGTTACCCATTTTAGCAGAAATTTCCTGTGCCTGTACATTTCCACCCCACTCTTCCACAAGAATATTCATTCCTGAAAGTTGCTGACGGATATTATCAGGATTTGCATTCGGCTTATCTACCTTGTTGATTGCAATAATCATCGGTACACCTGCAGCCTGTGCGTGAGAAATAGCTTCTTTCGTCTGAGGCATTACATCATCATCGGCAGCGATTACGATAATTGCAATGTCTGTAACCTGTGCACCTCTCGCTCTCATTGCGGTAAAGGCTTCGTGACCCGGTGTATCCAAGAATGTAATTCTCTGACCATTTTCCAGTTTCACATTGTATGCACCGATGTGCTGAGTAATTCCTCCAGATTCACCAGCGATAACGTTGGTTTTTCTGATGTAATCCAATAATGAAGTTTTACCGTGGTCAACGTGTCCCATTACCGTTACAATCGGAGCTCTTGAAACAAGGCTTTCTTCTGTATCGATATCTTCTTCAGAATCTGCTTCTTCAAGATCAGCATCTGAGAATTCAATTTTAAATCCGAATTCGTCAGCTACTAATAATAAGGTATCAGCTTCCAATCTTTGGTTCATGGTAACCATTACTCCAAGAGAGAAACAAGCAGAAATTACTTCAGTTGCACTTACATCCATCAAACTTGCCAATTCTCCGACCGTGATGAATTCTGTAACTTTTAATGAAGTATCTCTTGCATCTGCTTCCTGCTGACGCTCATCCTGTTCTCTACGGTAAGATCTCTTATCTTTTCTGTGTTTAGCAGATTTAGACTTACCTCCTTTATTAGTTAGTTTTTCAAGAGTTTCCTTGATCTGGTTTTTAACCTGCTCGTCTGTTAATTCGACAGGCATTGTTCTCTGACCAGGTCTGTTGTTGTTTCCAAAACGGTTTCCGCCACCTTGTCCTGCAGGACGGTTTTGTCCGCCTTGCCCTGGAGGTCTGTTTCCACCCGGGCCACCTGGACGGTTTTGACCGCCTTGTCCCGGAGGTCTGTTCCCTTGAGGACCACCTTGTCCCGGAGGACGGTTTCCACCTGGACCGTTTTGACCTTGAGGACGGTTTTGTCCACCCTGATTATTTCCACCTTGTTGGTTGTTTCCAGTATTCTGGTTAGGACCACCCGGTTTCTCAATTCTTTTTCTTTTCTTTTTGGCAGCATTTGGCTTAGGCGCAAACTGCGTTAAGTCAATTTTCTCACCAACAATTTTTGGCCCATCCAATTTTTGATAAACCGTTTCAATCTTCTGAGATTCCTGAGGCTCTTCTGCTGCAGGTTCTGGCTTTTTCTCCTCCACTTTCTCAATTGGTTTTTCAACCGGTTTAGGGGTTTCTTTTACAGGTTCAGCAGCTTTTGGCTGTGCTTTCACCTCTTCCACTTTAGGCTTATCTTTTTTGGCAGGTCTGTTTCTATTTCCCTCAATCTGAGACAAATCGATTTTGTCCAACACTTTAAACTCCTGCTTTTCAGGTGTTGGTTTAGTTTCAGAAACCACTTTTGGTTCTTCCTTCACTGGCTCTTTCACTTCTTCCACAACCTCTTTTTTCTCCTCAACAGGAGTTGGTGCAGGTGCCGGAGGAGGAGTTACTTCCACAGCTTCAGGTTTTTTAGGCTCTAAATCAATTTTACCTAAAATTCTGGTTTCTGGTTTATTAGCTTTAGCTCTTATTACTTCAGGGGTTTTGTATTCTTCGATTTCCAGTTTTTCTTCCGGAACTTTAGAAATAACCACCTCATGGGAAGCTTTACGCTGCTCGCCATCTTTGGCAAACTCAGCTTCCAATGCAGAATATGCCGCCTCATCTAATTGAGCGTTAGGATTGCTTTCAACTACGATATCTTTAGACTGTAAAAATTCTACCATTCTCGACATCGATATATTGAATTCCTTAACCGCTTTATTTAATCTTATTTTTGGCATCTATATTATTTACTGTTTTTTTTTAATTCTTAAAATTAAAGTATTCTTTTACTGCTATTAAAATTAATTTAAATTTAAATTTTAATCTTCAAATTCTGCTTTAAGGATATTTTTAACGTCATCGATTGTTTCCTCTTCCAAGTCAACCATCTTCAATAGACTTTCTGTATCTTTATCCAGAACCGATTTTGCAGTCGTAAGACCTACTTTCTTAAACTCATCCAAAATCCACTGCTCGATATCGTCATTGAATTCTCTCAAATCAACGTCATCATCTTCACTAGCTTCTCTGTACACGTCAATTTCGTAACCTGTCAACCATGAAGCCAGTCTGATGTTTTGACCTTGCTTACCGATAACTTTAGAAATCTCTTCAACAGGAGTATAAACCATTGCGTAGTTTGTCTCTTCGTTGATGTCAATTTTATTGATGGTAACATTACCTAAAGCTCTCTTCACCAATATTTCAGGGTTGTTTGACCACTGAATTACATCTATATTTTCGTTTCTTAATTCTCTTACCACACCGTGGATTCTTGATCCTTTTACTCCGACACACGCTCCTACAGGATCTATTCTGTCATCGTAAGCATCAACAGCGATTTTCGCTTTCTCTCCCGGTATTCTTACTGCTTTTTTAAGGATAATGGTTCCATCCTGAATTTCAGGAATTTCTAATTCCAATAATTTCTCCAAGAATTTCGGAGCTGTTCTTGAAATAATAATCTGAGGTTTAGATCCTTTAAAATCAACAGATTCTACAATAGCTCTGATATTTTCACCTTTCTTGAAAAAGTCTGATGAAATTTGATTTTCTTTTGGTAAAATAAATTCGTTTTCTTCATCATCCAACAAAATTACATGTTTGTGACGAATATGGTGAATTTCTCCTGTTACGATTTCCCCGATTTTATCTTTAAACTGCTCATAAAGCATCGCATTGTTATGCTCCTGCAATTTCGTAGCCAAGATTTGCTTCAATGTTAAAACATTTCTTCTTCCCAACTGAGCCACCGGAATTTCCATTGTAAAATCTTCACCTACCTCAAAAGTCGGGTCAATTTTCTTCGCTTCAGTGATTTCGATTTCCAAATCATCATCTTCAGACATTTCGTCTTCAACGATTGTTTTATTCAAGAAAATCTGAAAGTCACCTTTGTCAGGGTTTACAATGACATCAAAGTGATCATCAGAATCAAATCTTTTTCTCAAAAGAGTTTTCAGAGAATCTTCAATAATTGCCATCAGATCGATCTTACTGATCCCCTTTTCGTCTTTAAAATCACCAAAGGATTCAATCAACGCTATATTATCCATTTATCTTTTTTTCTTTAAATTAAAATTTAACTACTACCAACGCTTTTTTAATCTCAGAGTACAAAATTTCTTTTTCCTCTTCCACATCTACTTTACCTTTCCCAATATCTTTCGGTTTTCGGTAACGAAGAATCAGTGTGATTTTTTCGTCGTTTACTTTAGCCAGCTCTCCTTCTATTGTTGTAGAATCTGCCAGCATCACTTCGATTTCTCTTCCTAAGTTTTTATTAAACTGTCTTGGCGTTGCCAAAGGCTCGCTTAGTCCTGCTGACATTACCTGAAGGCTGAAATCATGCTCATCACGATCTGCATTAAACTCTATGGCGCGGCTTGCATCAAGACAATCTTGTAAAGTCACCCCATTATCACCGTCTAAAATCACAGTGACATCATCTGCTGCAGAAATCTTTAAATCAATAAGAAATAAATCCTCTCTAGTCTCGAGGAAAGTATTTAATAATGTTTCAATATTTTTTCTAAACTCCATATCTATATAATCATGGTCTATCTGTACGAAAAAAGGCTTTCTTGCGAAGCCTTCCCATTTTTCCCGTAAATCTTATGCAAATATAATACATTTTTATAAAATAAACAAATACTGTTCATAATCAATTAAATAAGAATTTAAAATTCAAGCAATTAAAAGATTAAAATTGATATAAAAACAGCTGTATTATTTACGAATCTATCAATCATCAGCGATAACTTATTACTAAATTAAAAAACCATGAAAGTATTTTTAGTATTTTTGTCGAGAATTTTTTAAAAACATATATTTTGAATATAACGATAGTAGGAACAGGCTATGTAGGATTGGTGACAGGAACTACCCTTGCAGAACTTGGAAATTCTGTATACTGTGTTGATATCGATGAAAAGAAAGTAACGGACATGAAAAACGGCATTGTGCCTATTTATGAGCCGAATCTTGAAGAAATGTTCCTCAGAAACATACAGGCGGAAAGACTTTTTTTTACAACTAATTTAAAAGAAGCTTTAGATAAAAGTGAAGTGATCTATCTTGCATTGCCGACGCCTCCTGGAGAAGACGGTTCTGCAGATCTCTCTTACGTTTTGAAAGTTGCCAATGACATTGGTGAAATGATGACTGAATATAAAGTTATCGTTAATAAAAGTACCGTACCTGTAGGAACCGCAGACCGAGTATCTGAGGTCATTGCTTCAAAAACCCAAATTTCTTTCGACGTAGTTTCAAATCCTGAATTTCTGCGTGAAGGCTTTGCTGTGGAAGATTCTATGAATCCTGCGAGAGTGGTTGTAGGATCTAGCTCAGACAAAGCGAAAGACATAATGGCTCAAATTTACCAGCCATTTACCAATACAGGAATTCCTATTATATTTATGGATGAGAAATCATCTGAATTGACTAAATATGCTTCCAACTCATTTTTAGCGGTTAAAATTACTTTTATGAATGAAATTGCCAACTATTGCGAAAAAGTAGGTGCTGACGTTGATAAAGTAAGACTTGGGATGGGAAGCGATGACAGAATCGGGAACAGATTTTTATTCCCCGGAATCGGATATGGCGGAAGCTGTTTTCCGAAAGACGTGAAAGCTTTGATCAGATCCGGAAAAGATGAAGATTTTAATTTCCAGATTTTAGAAGCGACAGAAAATGTCAATATTTCTCAAAAAGTAATTCTGGTTTCAGAAATTGAAAAATACTTTAACGGAAATCTTGAAGGAAAAACAATTGCAGTTTGGGGACTTGCTTTTAAAGCGAATACAGACGACATCAGAGAAGCCTCTTCTTTAGATAATATTGATTTATTACTAAAAAAAGGAGCAAAAGTTGTAGCTTACGATACCATTGCTGAGAAAAATGTACAAAAAATTCTTGGTGACAAAATACAGTATGCAAAAACCATGTATGAAGCCTTGGAAAACGCAGATGCTTTATTTATTGCTACAGAATGGCCGGAATTTAAAAATCCAAACTTTAAACTGATGGCAGAAAAAATGAATAATAAAGTTATTTTTGACGGAAGAAATATGTATCCGTTAGAAACTCCTCAACAGAACGGGTTTTACTACAAATCGATAGGGAGAAAAACTGTTCAGCAAGAGCCAAGTAATAAGTAAAAGGAACCAAGGTGAAATCTTAAGTATTCTAGAGGATTTCCTAAGATAAAGGGTAGAACTTTAGGAACTTTGAAGTGGTTCAACAAAAATAATCACAGTTGAAATCTGTGGAAACCAATAGTAAAAAAGCCAAAAGCCAAAAGCCTGAGGCCAAAAGCATAAAATATGAAAAACATTATCATCACAGGCGGAGCAGGATTTATAGGCTCGCACGTTGTAAGAGAATTTGTTAAAAATAATCCTGATTCAACAATCATCAATCTTGATGCTTTGACGTACGCCGGAAACCTTGAGAATTTAAAAGATATCGAAAACGAACCTAATTACGTTTTCGAAAAAGCAGACATTACAAAACCTGAAGAATTAAGAAAGGTTTTTGAAAAATACAACCCAGACGCTATTGTTCATTTGGCAGCAGAAAGTCATGTTGACAGAAGCATCACAGATCCCAATGCTTTCATTAACACGAATGTAAACGGAACTGCAAATCTTTTGAATCTTTGTATCGAATTCTGGACATTAAATCCAGATCACACTCACGGAAGATTTCCAAATGAGCCAAGACAAAACTTATTTTACCATGTTTCAACCGATGAAGTTTACGGAAGTTTAGGCGAAACAGGTTTTTTTCTTGAAACAACTCCTTACGACCCGCAATCTCCGTATTCTGCAAGTAAAGCAGCTTCTGACCACTTGGTAAGAGCTTACGGAAATACATATGGAATGCCATTCATTCTGTCAAATTGCTCTAACAATTACGGCCCGAATCACTTCCCTGAGAAATTGATCCCGCTTTGTATTTCTAACATCATCAATGAAAAACCATTGCCAATTTATGGTGACGGAAAATATACAAGAGATTGGTTATTTGTCATAGATCATGCAAAAGCGATTCATCAGATTTTTAATGAATCAAAAACCGGAGAAACATATAACATCGGAGGCTTCAATGAGTGGCAGAATATTGATTTAGTGAAAGAGTTAATTAAGCAGATGGATGAAAAGCTTGGTAATCCGGCAGGACATTCAGAAAAATTAATTACTTATGTAAAAGACAGACCGGGTCACGATAAGCGTTACGCAATTGATGCTACAAAACTGAATAAAGATCTTGGCTGGAAACCGTCTGTTACTTTTGAGCAAGGTTTAGGAAAAACTATTGATTGGTTTTTAGAAAATAAAGAATGGCTGGAGAATGTAACGAGCGGAGATTATCAGAAATATTATGCTTCGCAGTATACGAATGACTCGAATTAAAAATGAATTTCACTAATTGACAAGATTGAAAATTTATAAAAAATATTGAAATTACCTAATGAAAAAAAAAATATTTCTTTTACTTACATTCCTAACAATTAATTTAAACGCTCAGGTAACAGATGTGTTAACTACTGGTTTGACTGACCCTGCGGGTCTTGCAATTTCCGGAAATACATTATTTATTGCAGAATCTTTTGGGGCAGATAAAATTTCCAAAATAGATATTTCTTCTGCTTCCCCCACAAAAATTGATGTTGTTTCTGGGCTATCAGGTCCAGATGGTTTGGCTATTAACGGAAATACTTTATATATTGCAGAAACGAATGCTGATAGAATTTCAAAGATCGACATTTCTTCTGCAACACCTATTGTAGAAACTGTCATCACAAACGTACTAGAACCCACAGGCATTGTAATTGATGGTAACTATTTATACATTGCTGAATACAATGCTAATAAGATTTCTAAATTAAACCTAACAACTTTAGTAAAGACAGATTATTTAACAGGTATATCTGGACCAACAGGATTAGTAATCAGCAATAATATTCTTTATTTTTCTGATTTTGACACAAACGTTATTTCAAAAGTTGACTTAACTGCAGCCATGCCTGTAATTACTCAATTGAGTAGCGGATTTGATGAACCCGCATCTTTGAATTTAGTAGGTTCAGAATTATACATTGCTAATTATGGATCCGGAAAATTGTCTAAAATGAATATTACAAATCAAGTAGTGAGTGATGTCGCTCCTAATTTAGGTGGTGTTTATGGTTTAGTGAACAACGGAGCATTTCTTTTTCTATCACAGCGAGACACAAATAAAATATCAAAAATAAGCCTTCCAAATTTATCAACTGTAAATTTTGACATTGAAAATCAAGCTTCAGTTTATCCCAATCCTGTTTCAAATTATTTAACTCTGAAAAATGTTTTGGTAAATAGCAATATCACAATTTCAGATTTTAATGGTAGAATTATTAAACAATTTATATATCAAAAACCTACGATTGACTTACAAAGTCTAGAAAAAGGAATTTACTTTTTGACCATAAATAAAAATAAAACGATAAAATTTATAAAGAACTAAATCTACTTTTGCCAATAAAGTTTTGGCAAAATATTGGATAAAACACAAAAGAGAATTAATTTATAACCAAACGAAAATTCGTATAATTTGTAACCATATGAAAGGAATAATATTAGCCGGAGGATCTGGAACAAGACTCTACCCTCTTACAATTGCAGTAAGCAAGCAGCTAATGCCGGTTTACGACAAGCCAATGATTTATTATCCGCTATCAACTCTATTGCTTGCAGGGATTAAAGATATTTTGATCATCACCACACCACATGATCAAGCTGGCTTTATCAAGCTTTTGGGTGACGGTTCTCAAATTGGGTGTAACATCGAGTATATAGTTCAACCAAGTCCGGATGGCCTTGCTCAGGCTTTTATTCTGGGAGATCAATTCATCGGTAACGATTCTGCAGCATTGGTTTTAGGAGATAATATTTTCTATGGTTCGGAAATGGGGACTTTACTGAAAAACAAAACCAATCCTGATGGAGGTGTTGTTTTTGCCTACCACGTTGCCGATCCTGAGAGATATGGTGTTGTGGAATTTGATAAAAATCTGAAGGCCGTTTCTATTGAAGAAAAACCTATTCATCCAAAATCAAATTATGCTGTCCCGGGACTGTATTTTTACGATAATGAAGTGGTAGAAATCGCTAAAAACATTCAGCCGTCCCCAAGAGGCGAACTGGAAATCACCGACATCAACAATGTCTATTTACAGAAAGGCAAACTGGAAGTTGGAGTTCTTGACAGAGGAACTGCCTGGTTAGACACAGGAACATTCGATTCTCTGAACGACGCTTCAGAATTCGTAAGGGTCATTGAAAAAAGACAGGATTTCAAAATAGGATGTATTGAGGAAATTGCTTTCAGAAACGGGTTCATCAATGAAGAAAAACTGCTTGAAACTGCTCTAAAATATGGCAAAAGCGGATACGGTGAATATTTGAAAAAACTGGTTTTGTAAAACATAAGCAAAAGCACACTGCTATATTATAACGATTCATCGCTAACAAATGATTATCAATAATTTATTTTAAATTTGTAAAAAATTCCCACAAATGAACGAACCACAACAAAAGTGGACAGAAACTATTGAAGACAGTCATTCATTATTTGATCTAAAACTCAAAGAAGTATGGCGATACAAAGACCTTGTTTACATGTTTGTAAAAAGAGATTTTGTAGCAGGTTTCAAGCAAACCATTCTAGGACCGCTTTGGTTTTTTATCAACCCAATTCTTACAACAATTGTATTCCTTATTGTTTTCAGTAAAATAGCCAATCTTTCTACCGACGGGGCACCGCCACTGCTCTTTTATCTTGCAGGTGTCACGCTGTGGAACTATTTTTCAAGTTCGCTTACCGGAACCTCTTATACCTTTTCAGGAAATGCCGGGATCTTTGGAAAAGTGTACTTCCCGAGGCTGGTCACTCCCATTTCCATTGTAATTTCAAATCTGATGCGTTTTGGTGTCCAGATGCTTTTATTTATCATCATCTGGGCTTATTATCTGGCAAAAGGAGAAGTAAATCCTAACTGGTGGATTCTAGCAACACCTTTTCTTATTGTTCTGATGGCACTGTTTGCCCTAGGTGTAGGAATGATTTTCTCGGCATTGACCACCAAGTATAAAGATCTCAATATGCTTTTAGGATTTGGGGTAAGTTTGTATATGTACGCTACACCTGTTATTTATCCGTCGTCATCACTTACAGGGATATTCAAAACACTGTCTTATTATAACCCGCTGACCGGAGTTTTTGAATGTTTTAAATATGCCTGGATGGGCGTGGGAAGCTTTTCAGCAACGATGCTTGGGATAAGCACTGTCATTATCTTAACTCTCTTAGCCATCGGCACTGTGATCTTCAACAAGGTGGAGAAAACATTTATGGACACAGTTTAATAAGGGTAATGAGTAATAGGCAATTGCTCTGAATTATTATCATATTAAATGGTTAATCATCAGTTACCCTGAATTTTAAATTTTAAATTAAAAACACATGCTTGCATTAAAGGCAGAAAATATATCAAAACAATACAGGCTCGGGCAGGTGGGAACGGGAACAATCTCCCATGACCTCAACCGTTTCTGGCATAAGGTACGTGGCAAAGAAGATCCTTATTTACAAATAGGTGAGGCCAATGACAGAGCTACAAAAGGTGATTCTGAATACGTATGGTCACTCCGTGACATCAATTTTGAAATTGAGCAGGGTGATGCCGTAGGTATTATCGGCAGAAACGGAGCCGGAAAATCTACCCTTCTGAAGCTCCTCAGTAAAGTAACCAAACCTACTACAGGAAAAATCTATACCAATGGCCGTATCGCTTCTCTCTTGGAAGTAGGAACAGGATTTCACCCTGAAATGACAGGCCGTGAAAACGTCTTTCTTAATGGTGCTATTCTTGGCATGACCCGAAAAGAAATTAAAAGAAAATTTGATGAGATTGTTGATTTTTCAGGGGTAGAAAGGTATATAGACACTCCAGTAAAAAGATACTCTTCGGGAATGTATGTACGTTTAGCATTTGCTGTTGCCGCTCACTTAGAATCCGAAATTCTTATCGTGGATGAAGTTCTGGCAGTAGGTGATGCTGAGTTTCAGAAGAAATGTCTTGGGAAAATGGGCGATGTTACTAAAGGAGAGGGAAGAACGATTTTGTTTGTAAGTCATAATTTGGCGGCCGTAAATACTCTTTGTAATAAAGGGATGGTATTAGAGCAAGGTAAACTTATCTACAACGGAATGATAAAAGGCGCTATGGATTCTTATGTTTCATCTGGAAATAGCTCCACCAACATTTATATTTCAGATTCTCAGGATGAAAATGATATAAAAGAAATAAAAATTGTAAACGAACAGAACCAACTTTCCAGCAATTTTTATTTCAATGAAACTATTACTGTACGTATATTATTTCTAATTGATGATGAATATGTAGATGATACCGAGATCGGAATAAGAGTCACAGACCAGAAAGAAAGAGTTGTCTTTACTACTCAAAAGAAAGTTTCATTATTTGAAAAAAAAGATGATGGATTGTATGATGTAGAATGTATCATTCCTAAAAGTATATTAGTACCAAATTCTTATAAACTCCTAGTAGCTCTTCATGTTCCAAATAAAAAACTATTGTCCATTAAGGAAGATATTGTTACTTTTTCTATCGAGGAAACAGGTACAGATTTTCATTTATATAATGGTGCGGATTATGGTTGCGTATTTGTAAATTGTTCGTGGAAATAAATCAAAAAAATATGTTTAATATATTTAAAAAAAAAACAGAAGTGGTTCCTAGTCAAAAAACTACGGACGAGAAAATAGCGCAATATTTAAAATCAGGTAAAAATGCTTGGTCTGAAGGTTATGTAGAGTATAAAGAAAAATCGATCATTAGTGCTTTAGATAATATTACATTAAAAACCGAATTGATATCACTCAAACTATCTGACAATTTTGGAGAAGGTTTAGACGAAAGAATAATTGAATACCCATGGATTTTTGCGAATCTTAAGCAATTGGAAGGTAAAGAAATTCTTGATGCAGGATCAACATTTAATTTTGATTTTATTTTGAAGCAGGAAATTTTAATGAAGAATAAAATTACAATAGCAACATATGCTCCTGAATCTCCAAATTATAATCACTTAGGAATTTCTTATGTATACACTGATTTGAGAGAAACTCCATTTAAGGATATGTTTTTTGACACTGTTGTTTCTCATTCTACAATAGAACATATTGATATGGACAATTCAATTTATGGTTATGACATTACACATATTGAAGAAGAAAAAAAATCTTACGAATATTTATTAGCAATCAAAGAGTATTTACGAATACTCAAATCAGGCGGTCAGTTACTTCTCACATTTCCATTTGGAAAATTTGAAAACCATGGTTTTTTTCAACAATTTGATTCGGAGATGTTGGAAAGAATTATTGAAATTTTAAATCCATACGGTGAAATAGATTCTACTTTTTTTCAATACAAAAATAAAGGCTGGAAATTTACAACGGAAAATGATTGTGCAAATGTCGTTTCGTTCAATCCTCATACTGGAAAAGGTAAGGGAGATGATGGTGCAGCTCACTGCAGAAGTGTTTGTTGTATAAATTTTATTAAGAAATAAATATTGCAAACAATTTACCTAATCATGACACGATGAAAGATAAAATGACTTGGGAAGAAACTATACGATATATCAGAACTCAGCCGGAATTTCAATTCTTGGTGGAGAAAGCTTATTTTGAAGAAGATCTTCCAATCAATGTAGTGCGTTATAGACAAGAAGCCGAATACAAGGAGACCTTAAATAAAATTAGGAAATATGCTCCCAATGCAAAAAAAATATTAGACATCGGTAGCGGAAATGGTATCACATGTGTTTCTTTTGCATTAGAAGGATATGAAGTCACTACTGTAGAACCCGATCCTAGCGACACTGTTGGTGCAGGTGCCATAAGAAAACTTAAGCTACATTATGGTCTAGAAAACCTTACTGTGCATGAAGCATTTGCAGAAGAAATTAAATTTAATGATGAAGAATTTGATATCGTATTTGCTAGACAATGTATGCATCACGCTTATGATTTGCAAAAATTTGTAGGTGAAATGAGCAGAGTTGTAAAGAAAGGAGGAATGTTTTTCACAGTAAGAGACCATGTTATCTTTAATGAAAATGATAAGCAATGGTTTTTAGAAAATCATCCATTACAAAAATATTATGGCGGTGAAAATGCATTTACTCCAGAAGAATACAAAAATGCAATTAAGAAATCTAACTTAGAAATTATAGAAGAATTGAACTTTTTTGATTCGGAGATAAATTTTTTTCCGCAAACTCAAGAAGAGATAGATAGAAAAAAACAGCTGATAGTAAAGTCGATAAAAGGATATCGATTTTTAAAATTTTTTCCTGAAATCATCAGGGAGAGAGTCAAGAAAAAATTATCTGAATTTGAAACTCAAATTCCGGGAAGAATGTATTCTTATATCGCAATTAAAAAATGAAAATATTAATAATTGGTTCTAAAGGCTTTATAGGAAGCCATGCATATCACTATTTTTCTCGGAAACACCCAGAAACTTTTGGTGCAGATGTTTCTGTGGATTATGCAGATAATAATTATTTTAATATTGACAGTACCAATAGTGATTATAATGATATTTTCGAAAACCACCAATTTGATGTCTGCATCAATTGTAGTGGCGCAGCAAGTGTTCCAGATTCTTTAGTTCATCGTCTAAGAGATTTTACACTAAATGCACAGAATGTTTTTAAAATTTTAGATGCTATAAAAAAAAACAATCCACTGTGCAAATTTATTAATCTTTCTAGTGCTGCGGTTTATGGCAACCCAACAAACCTTCCTATTAAAGAATGTGATGCCATTTCACCAGTTTCACCTTATGGCTTTCACAAAAAAATAGCAGAAGAAATTTTAGAAGAATTTCATCAGTTATTTCAGATAAGCTGTTGCTCCCTAAGAATATTTTCTGCTTATGGTGTTGGCTTACAAAAACAACTTTTATGGGATATTTCGCAAAAGGTAAAATTTCAGAAAGATATAGAACTCTATGGAACAGGCAGAGAAACTCGAGACTTTATCAATGTAGAAGACATTTTACAATCTATTGAATTGGTAATACACAATGGAGATTTTAATGCTGATGTTTATAATATTGCGAATGGTGTACAAGTAAAAATAAAGGATATTGCAGAACTTATCCTCAAAGAATTAGACTTTAAAGGAAACCTCTCGTTTTCTGGTCATGAAAGAGAAGGCGATCCCTTGTATTGGGTCGCTGATATTACTAAGTTAAAAACTTTAGGATATACTCAACAGATAAGTATTAAAGAAGGTATTACAAAATATGTACAATGGGCAAAAGATATAATGTAGTTCTAAATTATCAGTATGATGAAAATTGGATTGGAGGAACTTACTACATACAAAATCTAATTCATGCGCTTCAAACTTTAAAAGATGAAGACAAACCCTTTTTGCATATAAAATCTACACCCCACGCTGTTGAAAATCTTCAAGAATTAACCTCTTATCCTTATTTAAAAGCATTTAACCCCTATTCAAATATTGGTAAAATAAAACGTGCCATTAATATTATTTCAAAAAAAATAGCTAAAAAAAATATCTATAGTCTTTACAAGAATTTTGATGCCGTATTTCCTGCAGGTTTTTCAGAAAGCAATAATATTAAAAGTAAAATCTTTTGGATTCCCGATTTTCAGGAAAAATATTTACCTCATTTTTTTTCTGAAGAAGAAATAAAAAACAGAGAGAATGCTTGTCAATTGATTCGACAAACAGATGAATACTTGATATTCAGCAGTGAAGATGCAAAAAAAGATTTCAACACTTTTTATCCTCAAGGAAAGCCTGAACAATTTGTTCTAAATTTTGCGACTTATCATCGTAATGTAAATCTACCATCAAAAGAATTTGTTTTAGAAAAATTTGACATAACAACAGAGTATTTTCTTTGTAGTAACCAATTTTGGGTTCATAAAAACCATCTTATAATTCTTAAAGCCATCGCTTTATTAAAAAACGAAGGATTAAACATCAATGTAATATTTACTGGTAAAGAAAATGATTACAGAAATCCTGACTACTTTTCAGATTTGAAAAGGCAGATAAGCACTCTTGAAATTGAAGAGAATGTAAAGTTTTTAGGTTTTATTGATAGGGATGAGCAAATCGTTTTACTGAAAAACTGTAAAGCAATCATTCAGCCTTCATTATTTGAAGGATGGAGTACTGTAAATGAAGATGCAAAGGCAGAAAATGTTTTTATACTTGCATCAAGTCTTAATGTAAATATTGAGCAAACTAAAAACTATCCTAACTACAGAATTTTTGACCCTTATGATGAGAATAGCCTAGCGAATGAAATTAAAAAAGATAATTTTGTAAATGTTAATATTGATTATACAAAAGACATTACAAAATTCGGTGAGAAATTTATAGAAATTTTAAAAACCGTTATTTCAAAAAAATGAATCTAACCTCCAAAATATACATTGTAGACCATTGTAAAATGGTAGAAAGTGCCATTTCTACAAAGCTCTCAAAGAAAGGTTCTGGCAATTTGGTTTCCAAATCCTCATATGAATATATCAGTATGATGATTCAAATCTTTGTGATTCACAGCAGGACAATCTCCGTTCAATACTAAAAGAAATCTAAAACTTTCATAATATGCATCCAAAAATTTCCGTTATCACGATAAGCTATAATAATAAAGAGGGTTTAGAAAAAACTTTAAAAAGCGTCATCTCTCAAGATTATAAAGATTTTGAGTACATCGTTATTGATGGTGGTTCTAATGACGGAAGTAAAGAAGTATTGGAGAAGTATTCAGGAGAACTTTCTCATTGGGTAAGTGAACCCGACAAAGGAGTTTATCATGCGATGAACAAAGGTATAAAAGCTTCAAAAGGAGAATATATCGTTTTTGTAAATAGTGGTGATACTTATACTGCCTCTCATATTCTTAATGAGACTGCAAAACATATTGATTTTACATCTGAAATCATTTATTTTGAACTCAACTATATATTTCCCGATAATGAGTGTAAGATAGTTTCATATCCTGAAAAATTAGATTTCTTATTCTTTGTTCATCAATCTTTACCACATCCTGGTACACTTATTCGTAAAAAATTATTTGACCAATTTGGATATTATAATGAAAATATGAAGATTTGTTCAGATTGGGCTTTTTTCGCTAAAACAATATGTAAGTTTGAGGTATCTTATAAATTTGTAAAAATTCCAGTTGTAAACTATTCCTATGATGGCCTGAGCTCAAATCCTCAAAGCTTACCCATAATACTATCCGAAAAGAAGACATTTCTACGCAGTGAGTTTCCGCAATATATTTCTATATTAGAAAAAATTAACTTAGCTGAAGAAAAAATTAAAAAAATTAATAATTCTCGTACTCTTAAAATATTAAGAAAATTGGGTTTAACAAAATTGTAAATACTATGTTTTCTAACTTCAAAAATCTTATTGCCGAAAAAATCATTTCGTTAGTAGAAAATTCTCATAAAAAAAATAAAAACAAACTTTGGGAAAATTTCATAAGTAATCCTAATATTAAAATTCACGAATCTTTCATTAAAAAAGAAACAAATATATTTAAGGGAAACGGAGTCTTATATGGGGACATTTCAATCGGTGAAGGATTTTCGTTACGAGACTATTGTAATATTTTGGTTTATCCAAAAGCAAAACTTACAATAGGTAAAAGAGTTTTTTTTAATAATTTCTGTTCGGTTAATTGTTTAGAAAATATAGAAATAGGTGATGATACCCTTTTTGGAGAAGGCGTGAAATTGTATGACCACAATCACTTAATCATTAAAGACACCAACATTAATGTCTCTAAAGATCAATTTTCTACTGCACCCATTATTATTGGCAAAAACTGCTGGCTAGGAAGCAATGTTGTTGTGCTAAAAGGTGTTACGATTGGTAATAATTGTATTGTTGGTGCGAACTGTATTATTCACAAATCTATTCCTGATAATACTATTGTTAAAAATAATCAGAATCTTATATTAGAGACTTTAGTATGAGAAAAAAAATACTCTTTGTACTGCATGAAGCCACAAGATCTGGCGCACCAATCCTACTTTTAGAATTACTAAAAGAAATTCAGAGTGCGCAGAAGTATGAGGTAGATTTACTTATTCTGTTAAATGGAACAATGGCAAAAGATTTCACAGATCTTGTACCAACTGCTGTAAATATAAAACATTTTCAACCTCGCCCTAATATTATAACAAGAATACTAAGACGTTTCATTGTTTTAAAAAATGACGTATTGAGTCAGGAAGATTTGTATAATGCTGCCGTCGAGAAATTATCTTCAAAAAACTATGACTGCGTTTTTGGGATGACTGTTGCTACATTAAGTATTTTAGAAAAATTTAAAGCAAAAGGTCTAAAAACAATATTGTACACTCACGAACTTCAGTTTGCATTAGAAAGTTTCTACGACGCCCATGATCTGTCTCGCAAAATATCTTCGTTAGACTCTATCTTAGCAGGTTCTCAATCTGTAAAGGATTTTCTTACTCAAAGATATAAAATCTCTGCAAGCAAAATCTCAGTTGCATATTCTTTCATATCAAAAGACAACGAGATAAAGACAAAAGCACCTGAACTAAAACAACAGTATAATATTTCAGATAATACATTTATCTTAGGAACCTTAAGCACTCAAGAATTAAGAAAAGGTAGCGAGCTAATACCTTTGTTAGCAAAAAAAATAAAGCAAAAAACTCCAAATCTTAAATTTAAGATTTTTAATATCGGTGGAAATGATCAAAATCCTTTTGTGAGATTTGCAAAAATAGATACACAAAAATTAGGTGTTGAAGAACAAGTTATTTTTGTCGAAAACACTAAAAATCCGAATGATTACATTAACATTTTCGACTGTTTTTTACTCCCTTCAAGAGAAGATCCTTTTCCATTAGTAATGCATTTAGCTGCAGAGTTTAACAAGCCAATTGTTGGTTTTAAAGACTCTGGGGGTGTAGAAGAATTTTTGAATGGCACTAACTTGCTTGCAGATTATTTAGATATTGATCAATTTGCAGATATAATAATAAAAACCCACGATGATAAAATATTTCGTGAAAAATCGTTATTAAAAATTAAAGACAATGTTCATAAATTTTCAAAGGAAAATTCTATGACAATAATCTATAAAGCAATTGACAATATATAATGCTCTCCATCATCATCTCATCATACCAGCCCCACTATTACACTGCACTTGAACAAAACATTGCAGCCACCTGTGGCGTGGAATATGAGCTGATCAAAATAGACAATCCCGGTTTGATGGGGCTCTGCCAAGCTTATAATAAAGGTGCAGAGAAAGCAAAATATGAGTATCTATTGTTTTTGCATGAAGATGTGAATCTACTTACAGTGAATTGGGGAAAATTAATTATCTCACAACTTTCTGAATCTGATGACATAGGCCTGATAGGTGTTGCCGGAGGAACTTACGTTCCTGCTGTACCATATGGCTGGTTTACTACTCTTAAAAATGCAAGAATCAATATTCTTCAACATAAAAAAGACGGAACCAAAACGTTAGAAAAAACTTTTGATGCTTCAAAAGAAAAAGTAATTCCTGTAGATGGTGTTTTTTTAGGTATGAGGAAATCAATATTCAATAAATTCAAATTTGATGAAAATCTTAAAGGATACCATGGCTACGACACAGAAATAAGCCTTCGTGTCTCAACACAATATCAAAACTATGTGACATCAGAAATTCTTTTAGAACATTATTCTAAAGGAAACCCTGACCAAAAATGGCTAGAAAGCAACATTTACATTAGAAAGAAGCTTGGCAGTAGTTTTAATGTTAAAATAAATAGAGATCTCGAATATCAGATGTACGAAAGATTCGTTCGTGATTATTTCAAATCCTATCCTAAAAATTTTTTAACGGTCATTAAAGTTTTAAAGTTTTTTCCATTTTTTAAAATAGGCCGCAGAAAATATTTACCACTTCTTAAATTTACTATTTCACAATAATGAATCGTCTCGCCATTGTCATCCCCTACTACAAAATAGATTTCTTTGAAGAAACACTACAATCTGTTGCCGCACAAAGCAACAGAGATTTTGTGCTGTATATTGGCAATGATGCAAGCCCCGACAATCCGTTACCTCTTATCGAAAAATATTTGAGTGATTTTTCTTATTTATATTTTGATTACAATGATAATTTAGGTGGGAAAAACCTTGCTTTGCAGTGGGAAAGAATCTTAGCTCATGTAAAGGAAGACTGGTTTCAAATATTAGGTGATGATGATATTATTTCTGAAAACTTTGTTGAAGAATTTTACAAGAATTTACCCGAAATACAGGCTGCTAAAATCTCTGCCATTAAGTTTTCGCACGATATTGTAGATGAAAATAAAACTATTTTACATGCCATTACAACTGATGAAACTATAATTCCTGCACCAGAATTATTTAAAAGAAAATATAAAGGTTTAATGCCAAGCAGCCTGTCTGAAAACATTTTTGCACTTTCGGCTTATAAAAAACATCATTTTCTAAAAATCCCTTTTGCATGGGGAGCGGATGATTATGCTATTCTGACTTTTTCAGGATTAAATAGAGTCTTTTATATCTCAAGTGCAAAAGTTACAGTAAGGATGTCAACATCAAGCATATCAGGTGATTTATCATTACAAAGTAAAAAAGATTTAGGTTACCATATTATGCGTGAAACAGTGCTGAATAAGTACTCACAACATTTCGACAAAAGCTTCCTGATCAGAATGCTGAATGACCACCTTAGATTCTGTGAGAAAAATCTGGTAAAACCTCATCTTAGACTGTTCGGCATCCTTCTGAAAAGAGGTTATCCGAAAAGATTTTTAGATATGACCAAAGTTGTTTGGTCAATCAACAAGAAAATAAAACATTCCAAAGGATGATTACAAAACGTAGACTCATGCTGCATTTAGATACGCTTTATCTCAGATTTCTGATGAGGTTTGATGGTACAGTCCGTCACCAGATGCAGGATCACAAAAGCATTCCGGTTATCATCATCAATTTTAATCAGCTCTTCTATCTAAGACAACTTATTGATTTTCTGATTAAAAGAGAATTCAAAAACATCGTTATTATTGATAACGCATCTACCTATCAACCACTACTAAAGTATTATACAGAAATTCAGGAAGCAGTAACCGTTGAAAAACTGAATACTAACTTTGGGCATGATGTGTTTTTTAAAAACAAAGACCTCCAACGCAAATACGGAAAAGGATTTTATTTTCTTACCGACTCAGATATTGTTCCCAATGAGAATTTGCCGCAAGATTTCGAGACTATTATGCTCAATTATCTGTTTAAATATTATAAGAAAATCAATAAGATAGGATTTGCGATTGATACTCAGGATATTCCTGATTATTATCCGTTAAAGGAAAAAGTGCAGGCTTGGGAAAAACGTTTTTGGCAGGACGAACTTGAAAAAAACATTTATTTTGCATTCATAGACACTACTTTCGCGCTGTATAAACCCAAATATCCTAAAACCATTTTTAATTTATTTAAATTTATGACGGCAATCAGAATGGCGGGAGATTTCACCTGTAAGCATGGAGGCTGGTATCTCAATCCTAATGCACTTACAGATGAAAATCTGTTTTATATAAAAACAGCCAATCAATCTTCTTCATGGAAAATTGATGAGAAAGGCAACCACGCATCTGACGAATATGATCACTTGCTAAAATAACCGTATGCTCTCAATCATTATTTCATCATATCAACCCCTTTATTATCATCAGCTGGTAAAAAACATCAGCGAGACTATTGGTGATGGCTTTTCATATGAGATTATCCAGATATGGAATCCTAATTTGATGAGCATCACAAAAGCATATAATGACGGAGCAGAAAAATCACAGTACAATCACCTCTTATTTTTGCATGAAGATTTAATTTTTCATACACAAAATTGGGGAAACGTTTTAGCACAACATCTTTCTGACGATAAAACAGGAATCATCGGTGTGGCAGGATCATCGTATGTACCTCACGCACCGAGCAGCTGGACGGTATCTGAAAAATATAATTTCTTCCATCTTTTGCAGGGCAACAAAAACAATAATGAATATGTAAGTCAGTTGAAAACTCCACAAAAAAGAAATCCTGTCTTTGCAGTCGACGGAGTTTTTTTGGCCATTAAAAAAGAAAATTATACCCCATTTAAATTTAATCAAAATCTCACAGGTTTTCATGGCTATGATTTAGATTTCAGCTTGAGAGTCTCAGAGAAATTTCAAAATTTTGTCGTTGATGATATTCTTATTCAACACTTCTCAAAAGGAAATCAAGATCAAAATTGGCTCGATGCTACCACTAAAGTAAGAGAAAACCTGAATATCAAATTTAATCAGACAATCGATTCTGAAACAGAAACCAGTGTATTTGACGGGTTTTTATATCAATATTTTAAATTTTATCCGGTTAATTTAAAGAATATTTTATTTTCACTTCAATTTTATCCTTTTAAACATCTTAAATTTGCACAACACTTATTTTTGATGAAAAAATATTATCAACTGATAAGGTATTCAAAAGACATTAATAAAAAACACAGATGATCATAGGAAACGGACTTATCGCCAAAGCTCTCAAAAGCATAGATTCGGAAGGCATTTTGTTTTTCGCATCAGGTGTTTCTAATTCTTTGGAGACAAGAGATTCAGAATTTGAGAGGGAACATAATCTCTTAAAAAACACGATTGATGATAATCCGGAAAAAACCTTTGTTTATTTTTCTACATGCAGTATTTACGATTCCTCAAAAAATAACAGTCAGTATGTTCTCCACAAGCTTAAAATGGAACAGATCATCGCAGACTCGTGTGATCAATATTATATTTTAAGGGTGAGTAATGCCGTGGGAAAAGGTGGAAACCCCAACCTTCTTGTGAACTATCTTGTACGGGCTATAGAAAGTGAAACAAAAATTACGGTTCACACTAAAGCGACAAGGAATCTGATCGATGTAAGAGATGTATGTAAGATTACACAAGAAATCATAGAGAATTTCAAATCAAATCACATCATCAATTTGGCTTATCTTCAAAACTTCTCTATTATTGAAATTACTGAAACCATTTCTAATGTTTTGCAGACCGAACCACTTTTGCATTTGCAGAATGAGGGTTCAGGATATGAAATTGAAGTATCAAAAATTGAAGATTACTTTAAGAAAAATAATCTTACCGATAAAGAGCAGTATCTCAGAAACTTAATATCAGAATATTACCAAAAATAAAATGCCGAAAATCACTGTCATTATTGTCACTTACAATGCCATGAAATGGGCTGAAAGATGTTTCAACAGCTTGAGACAGTCTTCTGTTCCGCTTGATTGTATAGTGATTGACAATGGCTCTACAGATGGCAGTCAGGAATTTATTAAAAACAGGTTTCCCGAAGTTGATTTTATACAGTCAACGGAAAATTTAGGTTTTGGAAGAGCCAACAATATCGGAATTGAAAAAGCCTATAAAAACGGAGCTGATTTTTTTTATCTGATGAATCAGGATGCATGGTTGTACGAAGATAGTATTCAGAAACTTTTAGAGGTATTTGAGAACCATTCAAAACAAGAAGAAATTGGCATTCTCAGCCCGATGCATTTGGACGGAAGCGAAAAACTGCTTGATATTTTTCTCGACAAATATATCGCCACTAACTTTGAGAAGACCCGCTTGATTTCTGATCTTTATTTTCAAAATATGAAGCCATATTACGAATTAAGCTTCATCAATGCAGCACATTGGCTTTTGCCAAGAAATACCATAGAAACCATTGGCGGATTCAACCCTTATTTTTTCCATTACGGTGAAGATGTAGAGTATGCCAACCGAGTACATTTCCATAAGAAAAAAGTATTGCTGGTGCCAGAAAGCAGGGTTGTACATGATGGTAAACAAATATTAAGCAAAGTAGATCCTGCAAAATATCCAGATCTTGGTATAGAAACCAAAATGATGAACCCCAATCTTCCAAATGCCATACTTCTTGAGAAAAAGTCTCTGCGACAAAGCATGCTAAAAAATATGTTTACAGGAAACCGGAGCCGATACAAGATACTTCAGGAAAAATACCGTAAGATTGTGAAAGATGAAAAAAAACTAACTGAATTGCGAAACCAAGTAAAAGAAGTTGGATTAACCTTTCTGAATGTGTAAATTTGGATCTTCAAAAAGTCCCTGAAAAAAAATAAAAACTCAATATGTCACTGATGAAAAATCGAAATAGCACAATGCGACAGTCCCAGGCTGGAACTCAGCATCCTTATACTTCTGGAAGATGATATTCAGAAAGTCCAAAAAAAGACAATTTCTTTTGTGAAAAGGCATCTCTTTAATATTTTTCAATTATTAAAAATTAAACTCCAATGATTAGTATTGTAAGTCCTGTATATAGAGCTGAAAAAATTCTTCCCAATCTGGTAGAAGAGATAGAGGCTGTTATGAAAAAGATGCATCAGGATTATGAAATTATTTTAGTTGATGACAGAAGCCCTGATCATTCTTGGGAAATGATGAGATCTTTAGCCAAAAGCCATAACAATCTAAAAATATACAGATTAAGCAGGAATTTTGGACAGCACGCAACAATCATGGCAGGTTTGGCTAAAAGTAAAGGAGATTGGATAGTTGTCATGGACTGTGACCTCCAAGATCAGCCCAAAGAAATTGAAAAACTGTATACTAAAACACTTGAAGGATATGATATCGTTCAGGCTAGCAGAGTTGAAAGAAAAGATGGCCGATTAAAAAAACTAAGTTCAAAAACATTTTATAAAGTTTTCAATTATTTAGCCGGAATTAAAATTAACAACGAGGTTGCTAATTTTGGAATTTATAATCGAAAGGTCATAAATAATGTGCTACAAGTTGGCGATTACATAAAATTTTTTCCGCTTTTTATCAATTGGGTGGGCTATAGAGCAACCACAGTTGCTGTGGAGCATCAGGAAAGAGATGAAGGAGAATCGTCTTATTCCTTAGGAAAGCTTATATCTCTGGCTTTTAATGTAATTGTTTCCTTTTCAGACAAACCATTAAAGTTATTTATCGGTTTCGGGGCAATAATTTCTCTATCTTCTTTTGTTGGAGGTTTATGGGTATTAATAAAAACTTTTCTGGGGCAAATAAAAGAACCCGGCTATAGCTCACTTATTTTGTCTATATGGTTTTTGTTTGGAGTAACCTTCATGTGTCTTGGGGTTATAGGCATTTATCTTGGGAAAACATTTAATCAGACTAAAAACAGACCTGTCTATATTATTGATGAAGAATAATCTAACTAAACTAAAATGGGACAGCAATTTTTTTTCTAAAAATATTGCAGAATTACATATCACAAATGGTGATGAGTTGGAAAATCCTGAGTTCCAAAGCAATCATTATGATTTAATTGTAACTAAACAACATCAGGATTTACACATCGAAACACAAGGTTTTGAGGAAACATTCAAGGAGACTAAAGTTATTTTCTCAAAATATTTAAATGAAATAGCCCACGAAATTTCTCATGAAATTTTTGACACTGATTGTTTCCCGAAGGAAGATAAATATTTTTTTCAGCTCGCCTATGAAAGTGGAAAATACAGCAGATTTTTGCTTGATCCGGGCTTTGGTGAAACGAAATTTAAAGAACTATATAACCTTTGGGTGATTAACAGCCTCAATAAAACATTTGCGGTTAAAACTTTTTTCACAATGGATGAGAATTTGGGAGCAACAGGTTTTGTAACGGTTCAGAAAAGTGGAAAAACAGCAAAGATAGGTCTCATCGCAACACACCCTTTGCTGCAGGGAAAAGGAATCGGCACATGTTTGCTACAGAGAGCTGAAAATTACTGTATAGAAAATGGAATAGGCACAATGGATATTCCAACACAGGAACAAAATGTGGGTGCGTGTAATTTTTATCAAAAAATGGGGTATGCTGTGCAGGAGCGTATCATCTTAAAACATTTCTGGAAAAAATAACATGAGAAACAAGCTGATTATCGGAAGTGGACTGGCACTCATTCTTCTTCTATACATTCCTTTTTTTATTTTCGGTGAGAATTCGTACTTAGGTTCTCCGGCAGACTACTTGGATTCTAATGCTGTCTGGTTAAAAATTCTTTCAGAAAGCGGATTATCATTTTCAGCCAACGAAACATTACTACCCAACATCGAAAATCAATATAGAGTCAGCTACGGAAATGAATTGGATTTCATTTATGTTTTATACAAAATTTTCACTCCTTTTTATGCTCTTGTAATAAACAGTTTGCTAATTTCTATTACCGCATATCTTTCTCTTATTTTATTGGGAAAATATATAAGTCCAAAAATCAACAACGTTCTTTTAATAATTGTATCTATAACTTTTGCGCTTCTTAATTTTTGGCAGTTTGGTGGTATCAGTACCGCTGCCGCACCGATAATTATACTAATCTTCCTAAAAACTCTAAAAGGCGAACGTATTCATTTTCTCTATTATCTGTTTGCAGCTTTTTACATTTTCTATTCAAGCTTTATCGTTTACGGGATGTTTCTCATTTTTCTTTTATTGATCTGTACTTTATGTAACAGTATTAGCACTAAGAAAATACAATTTTCGGCTTTTATTTTTGTTTTGCTTTTGGGCGTAGGCTATCTGGTAACCAATTATCGCTTTATCCTTGAAACCCTCCATCCAACTTTCGTTTCCAATAGAAATATCGGTATTACTGGTGAATTGATTTGGAAAACAGGCCTGAAAACAGTTTTCGAAAGATTCTGGACAGAAAACGCCTCTCATGCTCCGGCAAGACATCAGTTTATGATCATTGCATTTGTTATCTATTGTATAATTGCTTTTTTTATACCTTTAAAAAATATCAGGAAAGCCATTACCCTTTTTTGTTTAATTGTATTTACCTGTTTCTTTTCCTACTTCAATATCAATATGTTTCCTGAAATTGTAAAAGCTTTAAAACTTGATTTTTTATTTGGTCTTACGCTATATAGATTTTATTTTTTTAACGGTCTGCTTTGGTATATAATATTGATTTTTATTCTTGAAGATTTTAGCAAAATGAATAAAAAAACAATTAACATTGCGCTAATATTTTTTCTTCTTGTCAATCTTTATACTGTGCTAAGAATTAATATACCTTATCAAAATATAAGACATTCTTTCAGACAGTACTATTTTTCATTTAAAGACTATTATATGAATGAAGAATTTGAAAAAATTTCTAAGTTATTACCAAAGGACAAATCGAAATATCGAGTCATCAGTTACGGATTTGATCCTGCGGCAGCTCAATACCATGGCTACTACACCGCAGATGGTTATTTTCCTTATTACGAAAAATCCTATAAACAGAAATTCAGAAAACTTATTACACCCATATTAAACAAAAACACAGATCTTCAAATTAAGTATGACGCTTATATGAGTCAGAATTTTGTTTTTACAGATGGTTTCAGAATTGGTGAACAGGTTTTACAAAAATATTCAAAAAAGCCGAAAGAATTAGAAATTGATAAAGCGGCAGCCGATGATTTGGAAATAAAATATATTCTTTCAACAATCCCTCTGACCAACTCCTACCTCGAATTGCATAATGAAATATCTTCCAAATATTGGGGAAAAATATACATTTACAACTTTAAATAAAAACATCCTTCTGAATATTTAAACCACTTTAGAAACTCATAACTATATGATTCCATTTAATAAACCATTTTTAACAGGAAAAGAAACCCAATATATAGAAGAAGCCGTACAATCCGGAAAGATCTCAGGTAATGGAATTTTCACGCAGAAATGCCAGCATTTTTTTGAGGATCAATATAAATTTGGAAAAGTACTATTAACAACCTCCTGTACAGATGCACTTGAGATGGCAGCTATACTTGCCAATATTGAAGCTGGTGACGAAGTTATTATTCCCAGTTATACTTTTGTTTCCACTGCTTTGGCTTTTGTGAGACAAGGAGCCAAAATAATATTTGCAGATTCATACAATGATAATCCCAATATTGATGCTGATCAAATTGAGAGCTTAATAACATTAAAAACTAAGGCTATTGTGGTTGTTCATTATGCAGGAATAGCCTGTGACATGGAAAAAATAATGCATATAGCTGAGCGTCATCAACTGATTGTGATCGAAGATGCTGCACAAGCTATCGACAGCTTTTACACTTTTTCTGACGGCACAAAAAAAGCACTAGGCAGCATCGGACATCTTGGAGCATTTTCTTTTCATGAAACCAAAAATATAATTTCAGGCGAAGGAGGTATGCTAACCATAAATGACGAACAATATATTGACCGTGCAGAAGTCATTTGGGAGAAAGGAACAAACAGAAGTCAGTTTTTCAGAGGGGAAATCAATAAATACGGATGGGTAGATACCGGCTCATCTTTTTTACCTAGTGAAATAATTTCAGCATTTCTCTGGGCGCAGCTAGAAAATTTAAAAAAAATTCAGCAAAAAAGATTGCAAATATGGAATCAGTACTATAAAAATTTGAAAGATGTTTCTTTTGTACAATTACCTCACATCCCTGAATATGCGACTAATAATGCGCACATGTTTTATTTAATTTTTGAGAACATTGAACAGAGGTCTAAAATGATTAAATATCTTAAAGATAACAATGTTTTATCTGTTTTCCATTATCTATCGCTTCATAAGAGCGATTATTATACTGATAAACATGATGGAAGAAGTTTGCAAAATTCAGACAATTTTGAAAATACTCTATTGAGACTTCCATTATATTATGATCTATCAGAACCAGAAATCAACAAGGTGGTAAGTTTGATTAAAAACTTTTTTAAATAACAAATTATGTGCGGAATAGCAGGAATCATATCAGCAAATGCTAAAAACTACAGTCATGAACTGCGGAATATGACCGATGCCATTGCGCACCGCGGTCCTGATTCTGGGCATCATGAATATTATGAAAATGCTGCATTAGGCCATCGCCGTCTTTCCATCATTGATCTTTCAGAAAACGGAAAACAACCCATGTTTTCGAATACCAATAACGAATGTATTGTTCTCAATGGGGAGATTTATGGTTATCAAACTATAAAAACCCTCCATTCAGACTATCCTTACCGTGGTGGCTCAGATACAGAAGTGATTCTTGCCATGTATCAAAAAAAGAAAGAAAAACTGATTCATGACCTTCCCGGAATGTTTGCATTTGCCATCTGGGATGAAGAAAAACAACAACTTTTCTGCGCCAGAGATCGTTTCGGAGAGAAACCTTTTTATTATGCTATTGGTACCAATAATGAATTTATCTTTGCATCTGAAATTAATGCAATTCTTGCATCCGGATTATTACAGCCTAAAGTTAATCAGGAAGCTCTTTCCCATTATCTGCAGTATGGCTATGTGAATACCTACCAATGTATCTATGAGAATATTCAAACCTTACCACCTGCTCATCAGCTGGTTTATAAAGATGGCAAAATATCTGTAACAAGATATTACAGTTTACCATCAAAAGACAGAGAAATAAGCTTATCTGAAGCAAGAGAAGAATTTGTTTATCTTCTGAAGAATGCTGTTCAAAAACAATTGATTGCCGATGTAGAAGTAGGAAGCTTTTTAAGTGGCGGGCTAGATTCTTCCTCAATTGTGGCATTAGTTCATGAATTTCTACCTCATCAGACAACCATTAGTTTTGGTTACGATCATGAAGACAGCGAACTGAAGTATGCCAAAGAAATCGCAGAAAGGTATCAAACCAAACATATTGAAATTCACGAAAAAAAGAAAGACCTCGCCACTTCATTGTTAAACATCACCCCTTATTTTGACGAACCATTTGCAGACCGTTCCTTTCTTGCGCATTTTGAAATCTGTAAAAATGCCAGACAAAACTTAACTGTAGTATTATCAGGAGACGCAGGAGACGAATTATTTGGTGGCTATAATTTTTACAGAACAGAAAATGAATTAAAAAACCACTTCAGTTACAATAATATCGCCGCCAAATTCGGGATGAAATTGTATCAAAATCTGAGACAGATATCTTATGTCTCTCAAAAAAACTTAGAACACAAAAACATCTTAGATTTTCATCAAAATTCTGTAAGAAACTCTTTTGATCAATCAGAAAGAAGCTCATTGGGTATAACGGCTAACTATCATCAGGATTATAGTTTTGAAGCTAATCCCAATTCTTTAAACGACATCATGAGGGTTGATCTTGAAAAATATGTCCCTGGAAATATGATGGTGAAATCTGATAGAATGGCTATGGCAAATTCTTTAGAAGTGAGAACACCATTTTTGGATATTGACTTTGCAGAATTCTGTATTCAGCTTCCCGAACAACTCAAACTAAATACTGAGCATGATAAAATTATCCTTCGTGAATCAATGAATTCTTATTGGACGGAAACCATAAAAACCAGAAAAAAACAAGGCTTTGGAATGCACGTGGAAGACTGGTTTAAAGAAGAAAACCTAATCAACCTTTCCAATGATTTGCTTAAAAATAAAAATCAAAAAGTGTTTGATTTTATAAATTTTGATGCTACACAGAAGTTTCTAGACAAAGGGCAAAAGCATTGGAATCTTTTACAACTGGCATTGTGGGCAAACAATAATAAATCTTTCTTATGAAATTAAATATTTCTGTCATCATTCCAGTTTACAATGCCTCTTTATATCTGCGTAAAGCGGTGAATTCTGCATTACAACTAGATGACGTAAAGGAAGTCATCTTAGCAGAAGATCATTCTACGGATGATTCTTTATCACTTTGTGAACAATTAGTTTCCGAAAACTCAAAAATAAAGCTTTACCAACATCCTGACAAGGGAAATCATGGAGCAGGAGCAACAAGAAATCTGGGGATAGAAAATGCAAGCTCAGAATATATTGCATTTCTAGATGCAGATGATTATTATCTTCCCAACCGTTTTGATACAGAAAAAGAAATTTTCAAAGATTCTAAAGTTGAAGGAGTTTTTGGTGCACTTGGGGTAGAGTATTTATCCGAAAAAGGGAAAGCCGAATTTCAGGAAAAATTTAAAAACAATGATTTAACGACGGTACAATATCAGGCAGAAGGAAACGATATTTTTGATGGACTTCTCGGACTTTCAACTAAGATTTTCGGTTCTTTTTTTCATTTGAATACACTTACAGTAAGACGGTCTTCGCTTATCAAATACAATTTATTTTTCAATAAAGATCTTCGGGTACATCAGGATTCTGATTTTATTATAAAACTCGCTTACCATTGTCATCTGAAAACCGGAATTATTGATAAAGCAATTGCTATTCGTGGCGTACATGACGACAATCGCATTACAAAAATTAAGCTGTATTCTAAAAAATATAATGAAAGACAGTTTCTCCTTTGGAAATCACTGTTTGAATGGTCTAAAACTCAAAAACTGGATTCTGATGCGAAGGAAAGAATCTATCTTCAACATAAAGCATTTGATCTCTCACAGAGAGATAATTTTAATAAAATATTGGCATTATTGATTACAGTTTTCAAAAACCCCGCTATTTTAAAAACAAAATATCGTTTTACCTATTTGAATAAGTATGAAGCTTCATAATCTCCAGATTTTACGTGGAATTTCCGCACTATTTGTTTGCTGCTTTCACTTACGTGAAGGACTTATTTTGGGTGATGTTAAACTTGGCGAAATTCTTTTCGGAAGAGGAAGTATCGGAGTACCTATATTCTTTGTCATAAGTGGATTCATCATGGTTTTCACGACTAAAAAAATCAAATTTGCAGAAAATACAACCAAAGAAATAATTTCATTTTTCAAAAAAAGAATCATCAGAATTATTCCATTATATTACCTGCTCACATTTGCGTGGATTATCTTGGGAGGAAGTATTTTATACTATTCTGAAGGAGTCGGGTTAAAAAGACTGATGTATTCTTTACTTTTTTTGCCGCTTGAAGATCAATTACCAGTACTGTATTTGGGGTGGTCTCTCAACCACGAAATTTTTTTCTATCTGATTTTCGGCCTTTCATTTTTCTTTAAAACTGAAAGATATTTTTTCATCATTAGTTTTTTTGTAACCTCTTACGTTTTAGGAGTGATTTTTAAATTTGAGACAGCCTATCTTAAGATGATTACAAGCGAACTCAACCTCTATTTCATCTCAGGAATTCTTTTAGGGCTTTATTTTAATAAATTTTCAGTTTCTAAACAAGTTGCTCTCCCTATTTCTCTTTTTGGCATTTTTTTATTTATTTTAATGTTTTTTAATATTATTCAAATAAAGAATGAGATGATTTTGCTCGTGATTGTTTCACTATTTGTTTTAGCTTTTTTACTGTTCGATTATACTTTTAAAAGTAAGGGAAATAAATTTCTGATTTTTTTGGGAGACATTTCTTACTCATTATATCTATCCCACTCATTTGTTGAAATTTTTTCAAGAAGAATTATCCCAAATGAAACCTTTATCATCCCTTATTTTATTTTAAAGATTATACTTGTTATTGTTTTATCATCAGTTCTTTATCTTTTTATAGAAAAGAAGCTAACAGAGTACTTAAAATTAAAAATCAAAGTTTAAAATCATCATCATGAAAATCTCCGTTATCACTCCTGTTTACAATGCCGAAAAATATATCAGGCAAGCTGTAGAATCTGCTCTTCAGTTTGAGGAAGTGTACGAAATAATTTTGGTTGAAGACCAATCCCCGGACAATGCTCTCGAAGCTTGTGAAAAATTGGCAGAGCAATATGAAAGAGTAAAATTGTATCAGCATCCCGACAAAAAAAACCACGGTGCCGGAGCAAGCCGAAACTTAGGAATCGAAAAATCTACGGGAGATTTCATTGCTTTTCTGGATGCAGATGACTACTATCTTCCGAACCGTTTTGATGCTGAAAGAGAATTGTTCAAAAATGATGAAGTTGATGCTGTTTACGGTGCTTTGGGTGTGCATTATTATTCAGAAAAAGCAAAGGATCAATATTATTCATTGTTTGGCGACCGTTTAACAACCGTTTATAAAAAACATGCACCTGAAGATGTTTTCCCGGGTCAGCTAAATATGCTCGGAAGTTTTGGCCTTTTCAGTATCGATGCTTTAACAATCAGAAAAAAACCTTTGCTTGAAAAGGTACAGCCGTTATTTAAAACACATTTAAGGTTACATCAGGATACTGAGCTCCTATTTCGAAGTTCATATTACCTCAACTTTTATCCCGGAATCCTGGACAATGCCGTTGCCATGAGAGGTGTGCATGAGAGCAACAGAATTACACAAGTTGATGCAAAAAAAGTAAAACCTTCAAACACCAGAGTACTATTGTGGAGGGCTGTAAATGAATGGGCTCAAAGCGAGAAAATGATGTCTGAAGACATACAGCTTCACATCAAAAGAACCCACAGAAGCTGGGAAATTGCACAGGCTCCTCTTTTAAAAAAATGGGGAATGATTGCGAAATATTTACTTACAGATTTCCAGAGTATAAAATCAGGATTATATAATATTAATTTCAGGAATGAGCTATTTTGAATTCTTGAAACTTATTCTAAGAATTTATAGTCTTTAAATTTTTTATCAAAACAAAGTTCAAATTCTTTTTTTCTGAAATCTGAAGTGAAAAAATCTAAAAATCGAGGATTCAGACTATCCAGATTATCATTAAACTGAACTAAAGACGGGTGAAGCATCACTTCAATTGTTTTTCCTTCCTGTGCTTGCAAATAAGTGAAAAGGTTTTGAGAGTTGATCTCACAAGTATTTAAAATTGTGTAAAACTCAATTTCATTTTTATTAGAATTAAAACTATTCAAAAACTTTAGGAGGAAGAGTTTGATAACATTAGAAAAACTCGCTGTTCTAAGATTGTACTTAAAAGTCGTTGAAAATCTTTCATTAATCTCTCTCACTCTTTCAATATTATATTTTTTTGCCAGCCTCCGCACAATTTTGTTGATGGAAGGAATAATATGAACATGTTCATTACCGTCAATATGAGAAATATGGATGTTATATTCTATTAATTTTTTTATCTGTAGCTCAATTTCATTTTCTATCTTTTCAAGAGCATTTTTCGATTTTCGCAGAAAGAATAATTTTAAAAAAGTATTGTTTAGAAAACCTTCTTTATCTGTGATTAAACTCTTTCCGGATAGTGCTTTACTGCAAGTTAAATTTACATGCAATCCAACTTTGAGCTTAGGAGCATTAGGAATGACCTCATTTATAGCATGAGTAAAATCTTCTGTATTTGCCATGAGGCTTGCATGTGAAAGATATCCTTCATTGCTTGCAAGAAGAATTGCCTGATTCACACCTTTTGACCATCCAAAATCGTCTGCATTTGTTATTAGCTTGTTGGTATTCAATCTTTGAAAGGTTTTTAATTTAAAATAAAAAATGTTTTCTTAATATTCATTCTACTTCCTTATCTATAAATTCTATAAATTTTAAAGAGGTCTGTGAAAATACCAAAATAATGTTTCGGTTTAATGCTAGATACACCAATATCAGTCCAAACTTCAAGAGGTATTTCTTTTGCATAAATATTGATATCACTTCCTTTCTTAAACTGTAAAATTCTAAAAAATATTTCTACATCAAATACCCAGTTTGTATCAAATTTTCGAACAAATACTTCTTCAGAAAGTTCTTTAGATATAATTTTCGCACCGCATTGAGTATCATAAACCGGAATACGCAATAATAAACTGTTAATAGTTGCAAAAAAACGTCCTATCAGGTGACGATACAGCTTTCTTTTAATATTACTTCCTATTCTGTTGACTCTCGACCCAAATACAAACTCTACCTGATTATCGAGGTAATCTGACATTCTGATGATTTCTTCTATTGGCGTAGCTAAATCTGCATCTAAGTATGCAAAATGAGTAAAATCATGATTTTTTACAGACTGATATCCATATTGTAAAGCATTTGACTTTCCTAAATTTATTTTGCTGTCAACAACAATCACTTTATCAGGAAATTTGGTTTTAAGTTGAGTTAAAACATCAATGGTTCTGTCTGTACTACCATCATTTATAAAGCAAAATACTTGTTCGTTATTGCATATATAATCAACAAAATCTTGTAATGGTAAACGTTTTTCTTCGTTAAAGCAGGGAACGGCTATTAAAATATTTTTATTTTTCATCATTTACTTTTCAGACTTTATCGTATTAATTTTAAAAAAATAAATAATGTTTTTCTCTACAGGAGTATTGCTTTTATTGTCTGTATCGATATAGCTTTCGCCGGTATCAAGTAAAACTTTTCTATTCAATTTACCAAAAATACTCATTTGATAATCAAACGATTTTTCAATAATGACATTCTTTGAAGATTTTGCTTTGTTTTCAATCTCGGTCATTACTTTACAGTAATTTTCATTAGCATTCTTAGAAATCATAAAAGCTGAAATAAAATATGTTCCTACAAATAACCCAACTAATATAGTTGCTAAATTAGTTTTTGTTGAACTCGTAAAAAACGAATGATTATTTCTAAACAGAATAATAAATCCTGACAATATAAATAAAACATTGCTAAAAAAAAGTAATCGCGTACCGATAATAGGAGAATAAGCTGTTATAAAAATACATACTAAAGCTAAGAATATGTAAGAAAGCAATTCAAAAATTAAGCTTTTCTCAATTTTTCTTCGAACAAATAAAAGAATTACGACAGTGGATATTATGCCTAGAAAAATCAACAATTCGAAGTTATAATAATAATAAATTTTTGAAATTAGCTTTAAATTTCCAAAGTAATCTGCGATATTAAACCCAAACTCTTGTTTCCCTTCTTTTTTGAATCTCACTCTATTTGCAGGCGCAAAAAACAAAATAAAATATCCAATTATAACACTTATGAAAGCAAAACTTATCTTTTTCGAAGGGAGCAAAATCTTTTTGTTTTTAATAATAAAACTTAAAAATAACAATCCTGTAAGTAACAGTAAAGCGGGAGGCACATGCTCATTTCCCATTCCTGTAAAAATTCCGAATACGATAATTAGCCACACGGGAATTTTATATAAACTAAAAAGGTCTCTATTGTAAATAAAATATTCTATTATGACAAAAATATACAATAAGTAAAAAACATTTGTTAAAGTATAATTGGTACTATAAGGCACATAAAAGAACATTTCACCGAAGTAGTTTATTAAAAAAATAAACAATCCGGATATTATTATGCTTTTTTTTAGATTAAGGCTATTTGCTGTGGGGAAAGTTCTGAAAACTGTCAAAAAACTTAAATAAAAAAAATTCACAAACATAAGTCCACTTGTAATAAGGTTTGCTAGCATACTTCTTCCCGACAAATTAGAAAAAAACTGTCCTATTCTTGCATTCACATTAAAGTAAGAGTTCGAAAATTCAGCTATTACTGTAGAGTGATCGTTTACAAGATAGTAGAATTCATCTCTTGTTTTGGGATAAAAGTAAATACATAAAAGATATAAGACGAATATCAGAATGCAGAACAGAATCAAGAATTTTTTCTGTAAATTTATTTTCATACTTTATATGTGTTTCTTTCTGATATTTTACTTTTAAATCTTTAAAAATTTACTTCACAAAAACTCCTACAAATTTCCCTTCAAATTCCACCACGGTAGGAGCGATTTTTTCCTGCTCACAAAAATCTTGGAAAGCCGAGTTGTCATTAATGTCATCAGAAATGAAGACACCTCCTTTTCTTAATCGTGGATAAAGCGTGTCGTAAGCCCATCTCATTCCTTCATAAGATTTGTCAGAATCATAATGCACAACATCTATTTCGCCGCTTTCTTTTAAAATTTTCGGTAAAGATTCGCGGTCGGCATGACGGAAGAGTTTCCAGTTTATTCTTAAGTTTTCCGGCACTACACAACCTACATATTGGTCACCATTTTGACCTAAATACGGCATATCTGAACTGTACAGAGTTCCGTTTCTTTTTTGCAGAGATGTAAGTGTAGCAAAAGAACTCCATCCATAAGCAACACCGGTTTCTATCACGGTTTTTGCCTGAGTGAATTCGCAAGCACTGTATAAAAGTTCTAAAGCACCTGCACCTCCCATTTTTATCGGACAGGCATTTTGTATGTCTAAAGCTTTTTTAAATTCCTGAGGATATTTTTCTGAAAAAGGCTGAAATTCAACGTCAAACAGTTTATTAATAGCATCTTTTTGGGTGATCGCAATTTGTGAAGCCCAAAGGTTAGTTTTTTCTTTTCCTTTGAAGGCGCTGTTTCTGTTAAAAGTATTTTTGATAATTTTTCTACCCAGCTCAGGATAAAGATCCGGACGTTTCAGATAGCCTATAAAAGTTTTGAGAACTCTAGTTATTTCGCTCACAGTGTTTGTTTTAATGTTGCAAAAATAAAGATTTTTATCTTATTAATAATTTTTAAGAATAATTATCTTTGTGAAAATTTATTAATACAAAATCCTCTCACACTGATGAAGTTCTCGATACTCATTGCCAACTACAATAATGGAAAGTTTTTCAGGAACTGCTACGATTCTATTATTGCTCAAAGTAATGACAATTGGGAGGCTGTAATCCTTGACGATTCTTCTACAGACGATTCTTTAGAAGTCATCAAGTCAATTATTGGGGATGATCACCGTTTTAAAATTTTTAAAAACGAAAACAACAGCGGCGTAGGCATTACCAAAAGTAAACTGATAGAATTGGCGACAGGAGAAATTTGTGGTTTCGTAGATCCTGATGATGCTATTACCCCCAATGCCTTAAAGTCGAGTATCGAAATTTTTAAAAACCAGAAAGAGGTTGTACTCACCTATTCCAAATATGTAAGATGTGATGAAAATCTTAAGCAGATTGACATTCCAAAGAATCCAATGCCGGTTCCCAATAATGATCCTTATTTTTTCAACTGCCCGGTTCATATTGTCCATTTTGTGTGTTTCAGAAAAGACATTTATGAAACGACAGATAAGATAAATACCGAAATGAAGATTGCCGAAGATCAGGATTTATACTTAAAAATGTACGAAAAGGGAAAAGTGAAATTCATTGACGAAGCCAATTATTTGTACAGAACACATCCCGGAGGCATTTCACAGAACGACAACAGACCCAAGTCACGGGAATATTTTTCTAAAGTCATTTTTACTGCAATGCAAAGGAGAAATTTAAAAATAATTAACGGAAAAACAGTTCCTTCCCAATTCAATGATCCCAAACAGATTTACGATCTGCTTGAATATCAAAATTCTATCCCGTACAGAATTCAAAAAAAGTTGAGAATATTAGTTCAACAATTATTTAGCTAATGATGAAAAAAGATAAAATAAAAGTTCTTTTCAGACACCGTTCTATGGAAATGGGTGGTGTTGAAAAAGTAATTCTAAGCATGCTCAATCATCTTGATAAAGAAAAATTTGAGATGACAGTCTGTTTAAATATCAATCAGGGCGAGCTTAGAGATGAATTCCCGAAACATGTAAGAAAAGTTTTTATCGCAAACGGAAAAGAAGATTTTTCTAAAAATTCTGTCATTCAAAAATTACAGCTGGCTAAAAGAAAACTGAAACTTCAAAAAGCTCAGAAGAACCCCAAAATTGCCGGAAAATTACTCAATGAAAATTTTGAAGTTGAGATAGCGCCTACTTATGCTGCATTTTCATCGGTTTTAAATTCCACTAATAAAAATTCAAAAAAAATAGGCTGGTTTCATTCAGACATCACACTTCCGAAATTACAGCCGTTGGTTCCTGCCATTTTAAAGCAGATTCCACAGTTTGATTATTTCATTTTTGGATCTCAGCAGACTAAAGATATTTTAATTGAAACATATCCCAATTTAAACATTCCTGAAAATCAGGTTATTTTAAATGCAATTCCGATTGAAGAATTAAAAACTAAGGCTACAGCTTTTCAACCTGAATTTCCAGACAAGCCAATATTCGTTTCTGTAGCAAGACTTCATAGTCGCAAAGGTTTTCACAAATTGATGGAAGCACATGCTCAATTGCTGAAAGACGGCTTTGATCATCACATTACCGTCATCGGTGATGGTGATGAGAAGGAAAATTTAAAAAAACAGGCAGAAAGTTTAGGTGTAACTCAAAGTTTTGAGTTTTTAGGATCATTGCTGAATCCTTATCCTTACGTGAAAAATGCAGATTTCTTCATTCTCCCTTCTGAGTCTGAAAGCTGGCCGCTGATCATTGCTGATTCTTTGATTCTTCAGAAACCGATTATCTCAACCAATGTAGGTGGAATTCCGGAAATGATCAGTCATGAAAAAACAGGCTACCTCATCAATTACGAAACCAGCGAAATGTACGATGCGATGAAGAAATTTATTTCTGAACCTGAATTTGTTTCGAAAATTAAAGAAAATCTCACGGATATTGAAAAACAGTTTGATAATCAGAAAATTTTTGATGCCGTTGAAAATATCATCACTAAATTAGTTGAAAAATAATTCCCGTTTCAATTTAAAACATTAATTGATGAATTTATTTTACAGAATCATACTAAAAATCCATGCCATCTGGCAAAATATACATGACACCGCTTATATAGAAATATGTAAAGCACGAGGCATGAAGGTGGGCAAAGATGTCATTTTTATAGAAGCTCCGGCCTTCGGTTCAGAACCCTACCTCATCGAAATCGGTGACCGTACCAAAATTACTGCAGGCTGCACTTTCATCAATCATGACGGCGCAATGTACGTCATCCGAACCATGGAAAAATATGAAGATGCAAGAAATTTTGGAAGAATAAAACTCGGAAGCAATTGTTTCGTGGGCAACAACTGTACATTTTTACCAGGCTCTCAGATGGGAAACAATTGTATTTTGGGAGCAGGTTCTGTCTTAAATTCTTCCATGCCCGACAACTCGGTGTATGCAGGAGTTCCGGCAAAATTCATTTGTACAATCGAAGAATATGGCGATAAGGCTTTAGCAAACAATGTAATGTACCCGAGAGAACTCGAGCCCTTCCGACCAAAATTAGATGCTTACATCAGGGAGCATCTTCCCTACACCTATAAACACATAAAAAAATAAATGACCGAAAAGAAAAAAATCCTTATTCGTATTGGCTCTCTGCGACATGGCGGAGCTGAAAAAGTACTGGTGACCTTCCTCAAAAATCTTCCGGAAGACAAGTACGAAATTGATTTATTGCTAAATTTATATTCCGGTAAATACCTACCCGAAGTTCCGAAATGGATTAATGTCATCTACCTAAACAAAGGTGAAATGATTACCACCAACCGTCTTCAGGATATTCCTGAGAAAGCGGCGAGGGTTATCTTCCAAAGGGTTCTGAAAGAATTTCCAGACCTTTTGTATACCTTAATCTTAAAAGATAAAAAATACGATATCGAGTTTGCAGCAATTCACGGTATGCGTGATGAAATTCTTCACTCAAGCCACCATTCTTCAAAAAAAATCATTTGGATTCATAATGACCTTTCGCAGGTGAAAGAATACACCAATGAGGAAATCAGAAAGTTTTTCGGGTTTGATTCGATTATGGTGATTTCAAAAAAAATCGAGCAATTATTCCATGATTTAGCCAAAAACGAAGCAGAAAAACAGAAAATTGTCAAGATTTACAATCCATTAGATACCAAAGAAATTTTAACGAAAGCTGAACAACCGGTTATCAATTATCAATTTGATGAAAATATTCCGACATTTATTTCCGTAGGAACAGTTTTTCCTCAAAAAGGGTTTGACAGACTGTTGAAAGTTCATAAAAGACTTCTGGACGAAGGCTTAAAACACAAAGTTTTAATTGTTGGCGACGGCTATGATTTTGAAAACATCAAAAATTTAAAAACCGAATTGGGAGTTGATGAAACCGCAACGATGCTGGGTTTCACAGACAATCCTTATCCTTATTTTAAACATTCTGATTTTTATATTTTAAGTTCGAGGTATGAAGGTTTTCCGACGGTTTTGTTTGAAGCCATCACTTTAAATAAGAAAATTATCGCAACAGAAGTTTCGGGAGTAAACGAAATGCTGAATAACGGTGAATTGGGCTTAATTGTAGAAAACTCAGAAGAGGGAATTTATCAGGGAATGAAAAAAGCATTGACCGAGCCCGAATCTTTCTCAGAATTTACCGAAAAACTTCAGAATTATACGATGCCCTTCAATCTTGATCATTCTGTTGCGAGAATCGTTTCGGTTTTAGATGAGCTTTAATTTCGTTGTTGGCATTTTGCTATTGGTTTTCATATTGTCATTATTTACAAATCCGTATCTAAAAGAAATAAGTATATGTACTAAACAAGGAAGTTAATTTTACATAAAATTGAAATCGGCTTTAAATAAAAACAAAAGAGAATCCTTAAATTTGCTGCATGCCCAAGAATTATTCAATTATACAAAAAGATTTTTACCGAGAAAGCGGAGAGTGGCTTTCGCCCATTCAGATTTTGATGAAATGCATCAATCCAAATCTTCACTTCATCTATCTTCTGAGAAAGGCACAAAAATTTGACAAAACTCCTGTTTTAGGATTGTATTGGAAGATTGTTTTGAGACATTTTCAGATTAAATATGGTTTTCAAATCTACCCTGAAACACAGATCGGCGAAGGTTTGTATCTTGGACATTGGGGAAGTCTGGTGGTGAATCCAAAAGCCGTAATCGGTAAAAACTGCAATATTGCACAAGGCGTAACCATAGGACAGCAAAACAGAGGTAAAAACGAAGGCTTTCCCGTTATCGGAAACGATGTCTGGATTGGGCCGAACGCTGTAATTGTGGGAAGCATCACCATTGGAAACAATGTTTTGATTGCACCCAATTCTTATGTTAACACCGATGTACCAGATAACTCCATCGTTGCTGGGAATAAGGCAAAAATATATCCTAAAAGTGACGCTACTGAAGGATATATCAACAATAGGGTTGAATAATCATTTTATTATAATTTAATCTATATTAAATTGTGTTAAAATTGATTGTAAATTCATCAAAAATTATATTTTTGTATAATTATTGATTTAGTCTATTGAATTTGGAAATAATTTAAACGAAATAAATAACTATCAATTAAATCTTATTTATGTCACAATCGTACAAAGTTATTTTTGAAAACAACAGAAAATGGGTAGAGTCTAAAATCTCAAAAAACCCATCGTTCTTTGAAAATTTAGCTAAAACTCAGAATCCTGATTATTTATACATCGGATGTTCAGACAGCAGGGTAACTGCAGAAGAATTGATGGGCACAGAGCCGGGTGAAGTTTTTGTAACGAGAAACATCGCCAATGTTGTCAATACTTTAGATATGAGTTCCACAGCTGTTATTCAATATGCGGTAGAACATTTAAAGGTAAAACACATTATCGTATGCGGGCACTACAATTGCGGTGGCGTAAAAGCTGCGATGACGCCTCAGGATTTAGGATTATTAAATCCCTGGTTGAGAAATATTCGTGATGTTTACAGATTACACCAAGCTGAGCTGGATTCTATAGATGATGAAGGAAAACGCTATGACAGATTGGTAGAACTAAACGTTCAGGAGCAATGCATCAACGTTATCAAAATGGCTTGCGTGCAGGAAAGATATATCATTGATGAGTTTCCAGTAGTACATGGCTGGGTATTTGACCTTAGAACGGGAAAAATTATTGATCTGGAAATTGACTTTGAGAAAATCTTAAAAGACATTCAAAAAATATACAATCTTACCAGTTCAGACTGGGTGATGAGCCGAAAAAAATAATCTTTCAAAAAAATAAAAAGAGTAAATGAAATTCTGGAGTATTATTACATTAATGATCGTCCTCAACTTCACAGCATTGCCCAGCATTGCTGCGGTTGCTGATTGGGATATCATGACAACCAATGTAATAGTGAACGAAGAAGAAACTCATTCTCATTACTCATCTCTGTTTTCTGTTTACGAAAAAACACTTCCAAAAACTTTAGATGTTTACGATTATCTTAAGTTTTTTGAACTTAATATTGAAGGAAAATCCTTCACTTTGATAGATGATGACTTTCATCTATCTCCTTTACTGAGCATATTTTCTCCTCCTCCGGAAGCTTAGTAATTCTCCATTTTATTATTCAAATCGTCATCGATCTTGAATATCTCTACATTACATTAATATCCATCATTCCAGATTGACGTTAATTATCTTATTAATTTACATCAACGTATTTTTCAATTGTCATGAAAAAATCAAAATCTTTCTTTGGAGAAATCCAAGAGAACTTTCCTTCGGGTCTAGTAGTCTTCTTAGTTGCTCTTCCCTTATGTTTAGGAATTGCCTTAGCATCCGGCGCACCACCCTTGTCCGGAGTAATTGCCGGTATTGTAGGCGGTCTGGTTATCGGAGCCATCAGTAATTCAAATATATCTGTTTCCGGCCCTGCTGCAGGGCTTACAGCTATAGTTTTAACAGCAATTACAGATCTTGGCGCCTTTGAACTTTTCCTGTGTGCAGGTATTATTGCAGGACTTATTCAGCTGGTTTTAGGATTTATACGAGCGGGTAGTATTTCCAATTATTTCCCTAATAATGTTATCGAGGGAATGCTTGCTGCAATCGGTATCATTATTATTTTAAAACAAATTCCGCATGCCTTGGGATTTGATAAAGACTACGAAGGGCATGAATCTATCTTTGATAAAGGATTGAATTTCGGTTATTTTGATGAATTACTCGGAGCCATTCATCCGGGTGCTATCATTGTGACGTTAGTATCCATCGGGATTCTTTTAGCTTGGGATAAAATTCCTTTTTTAAAAAGGATGAAAATGCTTCCAGGTGCATTAGTTGCTGTGGTAGTTGGTATTTTGCTAAACGAGGTGTTCAAATTGACAGGAAGTTCTTTAGCAATTACGACCAATCACTTAGTTTCGCTTCCGGTACCTCAAAGTCTTGCTGATTTTAAAAACCTTATCATAATGCCAGACTTCAACGGATTTACAAATTTAAAGGTATGGATTGCCGGTGCAACGATTGCCATTGTAGCTTCTATTGAAACACTGCTTTGTATAGAAGCATCAGACCGACTAGATGTTCAGAGAAGAACAACAGATACTAATCTCGAACTGAAAGCTCAGGGAATAGGAAACTTAGTAAGTTCATTAATTGGAGGACTTCCAATGACATCAGTTGTTGTAAGAAGTTCTGCAAATGCTAATGCGGGTGCAACTTCTAAGGCTTCAGCAATGATTCATGGCTTTTTATTATTAGTCTGCGTACTTACAATTCCGTTTTTATTAAATTTAATTCCATTGGCGACACTGGCTGCGGTATTACTTTTAGTAGGATATAAATTGGCAAAACCGGCGACATTTAAGCATTTTTGGGATCTTGGAAAATTCCAGTTTATTCCCTTTGTGGCAACTGTGGTTGCGATTGTGGCAACTGATCTTTTAAAAGGTGTAGGAATTGGTTTGGCAATATCAGTTTTCTATATCCTTCAGGGAAATATGAAGCGTGCCTATTATCTAAGCAGAGAAAAACTAAATGACGCAGACGGAATCACAATCAAATTGGCAGAGGAAGTTTCTTTCTTAAACAAGGCTGCGATTAAAAAAACGTTGAAAAATATTAAACCAAATTCTACCGTAATCATTGATGCAACAACGACTTCGTATATTGCAACCGATGTTTTGGAAATGATTCAGGATTTTGCCAATATCAGAGCAAAAGAAGAAGATATTACTGTAGAATTGATGGGTTTCAAAACTTCATACAAAGATTATGAGACTGATGAAGATTCTCACATTGTCATTACTCACAAGAGAGCAATGTAAAAAATAAATAGACAAATCAATTTTAAATTTAAATATAATTCAAAAAAATATATAGTTATATGAAAGCACATACATCTGAAACACAATCGACTATTACCCCTGAAAAAGCATTAGAATTTTTAAAGGAAGGAAATCAGAGATTTGTGGGAAACCTTAAAGCAAACAGAGATCTTTTAGAACAAGTAAACGCTACACGTGAAGGTCAGTGGCCGTTTGCGGTAGTTTTAAGCTGTATCGACAGCCGTACTTCTGCGGAACTGATTTTTGACCAAGGGCTTGGCGATGTTTTCAGCATCAGAATTGCAGGTAATTTTGTAAATCAGGATATTTTAGGTTCAATGGAATTTGGCTGTAATGTTGCCGGTTCTAAACTAGTAGTAGTTTTAGGACACACTAAATGTGGAGCATTGAAAGGCGGATTAGACGCTGCTAAAATCGAAGGAATGGGAATGGATAACCTCAACCATCTGATTGATCACTTCGACCCTATCATCAAAACAATTATCAACGATGGTGAAGAGCGTTCTTCAGCAAACTTAGAACTTCTTGAAAGATTGAATCAGCATAACGTTAAAAATGCGATTGACGACATCCGTAAACAAAGCTCTACATTGAGAAGACTTGAGGAAGAAGGAAAAATCAAAATCGTAGGAGCGAATTATGATGTAGAAACCGGTGTTGTAACTTGGTTATAATCTTACAGCGTAAATAATATGAACGCCGGGAGCTTTGCTCCCGGCGTTTTTTTTCGGATTATTCCGAATCAATTCTTACTTAGATAAAATCATTTACCGTTGAATGCCGACATCGTATTCCCAATTCCTGCAAAAACGAATGACAGACAAGCCTTAGAAAACTTTTCAATTCTCTCTCCCAGTTTTGCAGATTCTTCTTCATTCCAGGTTCCCAATACGTAATCTACCTGTCTTCCTTCAGAAAACTCGGCAGAAATTCCGAAACGAAGTCTTGCGTAATTCTGTGTCTGTAAACTTTCATGAATACTTTTCAGACCATTATGTCCGGCATCAGAACCTTTCATTTTCATTCTTAAAGTTCCGAATGGCAAAGCCAAATCATCAGTAACAATCATCACATTCTCTAACGGAATATTTTCTTTCTGCATCCAGAATTTCACCGCATTTCCTGATAGATTCATGTAGGTATCAGGCTTAAGTACAAAAACTTTTCTGCCCTTATATTTCCCTTCAGCCATCCAGCCAAAATTTGTGGTATTAAAAGAGACATCCAGAGTTTCTGCAATTTTTTCAGCTACTTTAAAACCAATATTATGACGTGTATTTTCATATTCCGGACCTTTGTTGCCAAGACCGACAATTAAATATTTCATGAGAAATTTTTTGCAAAATTAAGAGATATTAAATAAAAAACTCAATCCTGTGAAGAATTGAGTTTAAATATTTTTTTTAAAGATATTCTTTATAAAGGCTTGTAGATATAATTAACACTGAATCCCTGTGTCATATATGTTTGAGCATCATATCTGTAAGCTGTTGAAAAGATTACAGGAGTCGGAATCGGCATCATCAAATCTGTGATAGAAATTCTTTTCGGACTGTTCGGTGAAAGTATAAATGCTTCAACATCACCTGCCTCTTCTGAAATAATTCTAGATACTTTATAAGCAAAAGGAAGTAATGTAAAAGGACTGATTTGAGTATCGTAGTTTAAAAACTCATATCCGTACTTTTCAGTAACCGGACCTTCTACTCCAGCATTAATTGCACCACTGCTCACTTCTGATTTTGAAACATTATCCCCAAAATAAGTATACGCTGTTTTGCTGTAATTTTGATCTACGTAAGGAACTCCCGGCATATCTTCACCACTTTTCATTGTAATTCCGGCAAATTTTCCAGTAGTAGAACTATACGTTAAATTATAAATTGATTTTATTCTTTTATCTACTAAATAAGGACCAGGCGTAGTTGACGGCGGAACAGGAGGTGTTCTTTTATAAGAAACTCTGTTTTCTGAGATAATCGTCAGTCTTCCTAAATTTCCATATGTAAACAACTGAGTGTAGACAATACTATCATCATCAATCGTTCCATCGTTATCAAGATCTAAATGTCCGTTGAAAGTTATCTGGCTGATTTTATCACCACTCCACATCACATTGGTTATAGAGTTTTTTTCTGTGATCACATTAGATAAAAGGAGACCATTGTAACGGTATTCTGCCAATGTATCTGAGTCTGTAACTTCTCTGAACAAAGCTCTAGGACCATTAAAACCACTATTCTGATTCAAGTCAATTAAAGGGTTACCTTCTTCATCAGTCAGGTCTTTACAAGAATGAACAGACGAGATGCCAGCTACAAGTAAAATAAAATAGAAAAGTTGTTTCATTTCCGAAGGGATTATTTATTTTTCCACAAATATAATTTTTTTTTGAATAAAAATTGCGTTTTACTTTATATTATCGCAAAATAATAGTGAAAACTTAAAAAAATTGGTACTCAAATATTGATTCCAATATAATCCTGAAAAATACTCTGTCATTTTTCAATATGTTGTAGTAGAAGATTGTTTTCTAATCTTTTATTACTAAAATCTATCTGACTTAAACATCAATATTAGAAAATATCATGATGGTGATGTCCTCCCCCACTACTGTTTCCGTCACTTTCCTCAGCAGGATAAATAATTTCATTTAAACTATTTGGAGAAACCTTTTCACTATTTTTTGGTAACTCAATTGATACTTGATTATTAGAACTTATATCATTTAAATGTATTTTTTTGTCGGTCTTCACAAGAACCTTATTGACTTTATCAAAAACTTTATCTAAAGTATTTTTTTCACCGGAAGATTTTGGTGAAAAATATTCTACCTGAAGTGCCAAAGTTTTGATTGTTTTCGGCTGATTATGCTCAATAATTTCTAAAATCTCAGGACGAATTTTTATCGCATCACTGTACCAGACATTACAAGATTTATCGTCTGGAACTAAAAAAGTCTGACATTTTACAGCAGAATAATTTTTGAGAGGCGAACTCGTAATTGTAGAAACGACATTTTTTCCGGAACTGTCGAAGTATTGAAATATAATCCCAAACGGGGGTTGCGCCGCAAGACTTGTACTCCCTATATTTTCAGGATCAACAATTGGTTTTTCCAATTCCTGAACCCATTTCTGGAAATCTTTTTTTGCAATCGAAGCATGCCAGGATTTTTGATCTTTTGTATAGAAATAATCCACAGAATCTTGCCCGTTTCTGTAAATCATTCCATAAGAAATATTTTTAAAAAGTTTTTCTGTCACTTCTCTTTTCACATCATTGCCATTGAACGTTAAGACGATATCAGAGTGCGTTCCAAGCACATCTTTCTCTTCTAGCCTAATGATTCCTTTGAAATATCCTTCAGAATCATTGAGGGGTTCTTTTAGATCTCCAATCGTACTCTGTTCTGTCTTTTTACAAGAAATCATCATTGCTGATACGAATACCAGCAATGATAATTTTAAAAATTTAAATTGAATTATTTTTTGAATCAAAAGCTTATTTTTATTTAAATCCCTATTAAAGTATCATTCACAGCTAGTTTACAAAGCCTTGTAAACATACTTTTGAGCTTGGGTTTGATCTGAAGTAGGGTAATTCATAGAATCATAAAGATAAGTATAATCGCCTGGTATTACCTGAGCGGGTATACCGGAACCGGGAGGAGATGGAAAGACAATATTGAAACTCTTCAAATTATTAGCAGATAGCGAAGGGAAGTTAATAGGATGCACCAAACTCCACATCACAAAGAAAGTTCTTGGTAGTGTAATATAAGGATTGATCTTAACATCATAATTTGTGTAATTATAAGTGGTAGTTAAAACTACAGCAGATAAATCTGGAGTACCCGCCGCATTTGTAATTCCAGCTTCTGTGACCATTTTTGTTATATTATCACCTGTATTGGTAAAATTATAATTGGTAAAATGAGTGTAAGTAGTTCCAGATTTTTTCTTCTCAACAATTTTGGTCATTTTTCCGGAGCCATCGTATGTATAGGTATACTCACTGTTGAAAGTAGGCATAGTTCCTAAGCTTGTATTACAAGTCGTATAATTGATTTTACCGCTTGAATCGTAAGTGATATTAAATTCATAGTTTAAAGTATTTGCAGGAGCGCCATTGACTTCCTGCCCGAATTTCACTTTTGTAATTTTTCCTGAAGTATACGTTACATTTCCTACAAGAAATGAAGTAGGCCCACTTGCTTCTTTAAAGATTGCTTTTTCTAAAACATTTCCTGTGGTTACAAATTCCTGATTGGTTTCGTTATTGACAATAATTTTATGCAAAATTCTTGGACCTGTAATTGTGGGACCCGTAGTTCCACCACCACTCCCGCCTGGAGTGTTATTAGGATTATTTTGATTGATAGGATCTGCGGTTGTATTGTCGCATGAGAACATAAAGAAGAGAAGTAGAGCTGCTACGACTTTAAAAAAGTTGTTTTTGATCATAAAGTTTAGTTTTTTAGTTCACAAATATAATTATTTTTCAACACGACTTGATTTAATTTAAACATTTAACAAAAAAAATCTAAAAACTTTCGCTTTTAGACTTATATTTTAAATAAAATTTAAGAATTTTATTTTTACAATTTTTTTTTAAAGAGACAAAATCGACTTCAACAATAAATTCACCTCATCTACATTTTGCACCCCATCTTTTCTCATCATCAGCTGATTACCTTCTTTTCCAATCTTCTCTTTCAATTGCGCCTGCGATGGATTTTGCGTTAAATAACTGATAATATGTCTGAATTTATCAGTCTGGTAAAATTTATCCTGAGGATTATTCGGGAAATATCCTAAGAAAATTCCGTTTTTCATGACGATTTTTTCGAAACCAATATCTGCCGCAAGCCATTTTAAGGCAACACTTTTCAATAAGTTAACAGCTTCAGAAGGTAATGTTCCAAAACGGTCTGTCAATTCAGATTCAAATTTCTGAAGGTCAATTTCATTATCAATTTCAGCCAGTTTTTGGTAAAGCAATAATCTTTCTTCTGTGGTTGAGATGTAAGAATCCGGCAGCATCAGTTCAAGATCAGTATCAATATTGACTTCTTTTACAGATTTAAATAATTTTTGTCGGTCTGCTTCATTTTCAAACAGATTTTCAAAATCTTTATCGTCTTTTAGTTCTTCAAGAGCTTCCTGCATCATCTTTTGATAGGTTTCAAAGCCCATTTCATTAATGAACCCGCTTTGTTCACCGCCTAACAAATCTCCCGCACCACGAATTTCCAAATCCTTCATCGCTATCTGAAAACCACTTCCCAAATCTGAAAACTGTTCAATCGCTTCCAGCCTTTTTCTTGCATCAGAAGTTACCATATCCAAAGGCGGCGTAATCAGATAACAGAAAGCTTTTCGGTTACTTCGCCCGACACGACCTCTCATCTGGTGAAGATCTGCCATCCCGAAACGTTGCGCATCATTGATGAACATGGTATTCGCATTCGGAACGTCTACCCCACTTTCTACAATAGTTGTGGCAACCAAAACATCATATTTCCCTTCCATAAAGTCAAGAACATTTCTTTCAAGCTGTTTCCCTTCCATTTGTCCGTGACCGGTTATTACTCTCGCATCAGGAACCAATCTTTGAATCAACCCCGCAATATCTTTAAGATTTTCAACTCTGTTGTTAATAAAATAAACCTGTCCGTCACGCTGCAATTCATAAGAAACTGCATCTCGGATTATTTCTTCACTAAAACCAACCATATGCGTTTCCACAGGCTGTCTGTTTGGCGGTGGTGTTTTAATTACAGATAGATCTCTTGCAGCCATCAACGAAAACTGTAAAGTTCTCGGAATCGGCGTTGCAGTCAAGGTCAGCGTATCAATATTTGATTTTAAAGTTTTTAATTTATCTTTTACAGAAACTCCGAATTTATGTTCTTCATCGATAATTAATAAACCTAAATCTTTAAATTTCACTTTTTCGGAAGCCAGTTGGTGCGTTCCGATGACAATGTCTATTTTTCCATCTTTTAAGCCCGCTATGGTTTCAGATTTTTGCTTTGCCGTTCTGAATCTGTTTAAATAAGAAACATTAACCGGGAAATCTTTCAATCTTTCCTTAAAACTTCGGTAATGCTGAAATGCCAAAATAGTGGTTGGAACCAAGATTGCCACCTGTTTTCCATCAGTAGCCGCTTTAAACGCAGCACGAATCGCAACCTCTGTTTTACCAAAACCAACGTCGCCACAAACCAAACGATCCATCACAGTATCCGCTTCCATATCATTTTTTACATCAATGGTTGCTTTTTCCTGATCTGGTGTATCTTCGTAGATGAAACTTGCTTCCAGCTCATTCTGCAGATAAGAATCTGGTGTGTAGGCAAAACCTTTTGCTGTTTTTCTTTCGGCATATAATTTAATTAAATCAAAAGCGATCTGCTTGACTTTGGCTTTTGTTTTCTGCTTCAATGATTTCCAAGCGGGTGAACCAAGCTTGCTCAAAACAACTTCTTTTCCGTCCGGACCGTTGTATTTTGAAATTTTATGAAGAGAATGAATACTTACATATAATAAGTCTCCATTTTTATATGTTAATTTAAAACATTCCTGAATTTTTCCGTCGTTGTTTACCTTTACCAATCCCATGAATTTCCCGATTCCGTGGTCGATGTGAGCGATATAATCTCCTACTTTCAAGGACATCAGATCTTTCAGCGTCAGCTGTTCAGATTTGGCAAATGTGTTTTTAGCTTTATATCTCTGATAACGGTCAAAAATCTGATGATCGGTATACACAAGAAGTTTGTGATCGGTATCTACAAAACCTTCGTGAAGTTCAGATTTAAAACTTTTAAATGAGATTTTCGAAACCCCTGAATCACCAAAATTGATGTCCTCAAAAATAGATTCTAGTCTTTCCTTTTGTTTATCGGTAGAAAAAGAAATCCACGTCTCAAAACCCTGCTGCTGCTTTTCTTCTAAATCTTCAATTAGTAATTCGAAATTTTTGTGAAAAGAAGGTTGTTGCGTTTGTTTGATTTCGACCTGTTCTATATTTGGTATTTCAATTGATTGTGGACTGAAATCTATGGTTTTAAATTTTTTGTAATCAAATAAAAATTCTTCATCAGAAATAAATAGTTCCTGCGGAGTTCTGTGAGAAATATCTTTGCTTAATGTTTCATATTTTTCCTGAGATTTTTCATAGAAACTTCTGACTTTCTGTAAACCAACTACGGCATTTTTAGAAATCACAAAACTATCTTTCGGCAAAAGTTCAAGCAAGGAAACTCGACTTCCGGAAACTGAAAAATTCATATTAGAAACCAACTGAAAATCTTTCACTTTATCGACAGAAAGCTGAGTTTCGATGTCAAAAGTTTTAATGTTTTCTACTTCATTCCCAAAGAAAGTAATTCGGTAAGGTTTCTCGTTTGAATAAGAAAAAACGTCTACAATTCCTCCACGTACAGAAAATTCTCCCGGCTCGGAAACAAAATCGGTCTGCTGAAACTGATAATGCGAAAGCAATTCATCTACAAAATCAAAATCAAGCTGATCACCCACTTTAATATGATGCGAAATGGCTTTAAAATCTTCTTTCTTCAAAACCTTTTCAGACAGAGCACCCATGTAGGCAACAATGATTTTCGGAGATTTTTCGGAATTTATTTTATTTAAAACATCGGTTCTTAAAACCAAATTGGCATTCTGAGTTTTCTCCACCTGATAAGGCTCCAGATGCGTTGCCGGAAAATACAAAACCTTTTCTTTACCCAGCAAATCTTCCATTTCGGTGTTTACATACAAGGCGTCTTCTTTATCATCAACGAGATAAAGAATTGTTTTTTTATGAGTAAGAAAAAGTTCGGCAGTAAAAATCGAAACCGAAGAACCAGCACTTCCTTTTATTGAAAGATGCTGATGATTTTCAAGCTGAATAAAAATTTCTCTTCCGAATTCTTTTTTAAGAAGATCAGGAAGAAAGCTTTCTTTTATGGTTTTTAAATGCATAAAAATAATATAGATATAAACGACAAAAGCGATTTCGGAAGAATTCCGAAACCGTTTTAGCATTACAAAGATAATGCTATTTTCCTTAAGTGTTGAATGCGTTGCCTTTATACAGAAATATCAATAATAAATAAATATAAATCACAATTTTTCATTAAAAATTAAAAAATACGTTAAAAATATTCACATAATTAATTACGGCACAATGTTTGGAAAGTCTACTTCAGTAAACCAAAAAAATAATTTTATGAAAAATGTAATCAAAATTTTAGGAGTTTTTATGCTGGTCATGTTCACGGCAATCTCATTCACATCATGCAGCAACGATGACGATCCGGCAGACAACGATTTCTTTGCAGGAACGTACAAAGGAAGTATTTCTTATAATGATGGCTCAACTACAAACTCTACAGACAACGGAGAAGTTTTTGTGACCAAAATAGCATCAGCTACAAAGTATAACTTTAGATTTTCAAACGGAATTCCTGATCTTAACGGATTGGAGTTTGAAAAACAAGGAGACAATTCTTTGGTAATGGTAGGCTCAAACGCTTTAGTTTACGTTAGAATTGACAATAACGAATTGAAAATGTTCTACACAGCAGATGGTAAAACATGGACAGCAAACGCTACAAGATAATAACTATTCATACATATCTGAAGCCTGTTTCTCTTTTGAGAAGCAGGCTTTTTTATTTTTAAAATGCATTTAATCTTTTTTTAATCTGTACTAAACTTTAGTTAAGTCTCTGAAAATTGATTTTTGTATAAAGATTTTATCTAAATTTACTTCAACAAAAAAATATAAATATATACACATGAAAAAATTTCTTACCGCAATGTCAATCGTATTAGGATTGGGACTCGCAACTGCTCAACAGGCTGTTCCGGCTACCAAAACAACTGTAAAGCAAACAACTAAAACAGTAAAAGCAGCAAAACCAGAAACCGCAAAACCTGCTGTAAAGCTTAAAAAAGACGGAACTCCTGACAAAAGATTTAAGGAAAATCAAAAGTTAAAAAAGGATGGCACTCCTGATAAAAGATACAAAGCAAACAAATAATCAACATTAAAAAATGTTGTCTTTTCATAATCAAATTTCGAAGAACCGATGAATATTATTCGTCGGTTTTTTTGTGTTTAAATTTTAAAATATTTGACAGAATTCTCTACTTATTTATAAATTTGAAGCATGTTAAACTTCTTCAAGAAAAATGCAGCACTGATTTGGGCAAAAAAACATGTTCAAAAGACAAATGATTTTAAGCAAAATGCAGAAAAAAATCAGGAAAAACTGCTTTTGTCACTTGTGAAAACTGCCGAGAAAACACTTTACGGGAGAGAACATCAATTTGAAAACATCCATTCCGTAGAAGATTTTCAGAAAAACGTGCAAATTGCAGACTATGAAGATCTTAAACCTTATATAGAAAAAGTAAAAAAAGGTCAACGCAATATTCTCTGGACAGAAACTCCGGAATATTTTGCAAAAACATCAGGAACAACGTCAGGTTCAAAATATATTCCGATCTCAAAAGAAGGAATGCCCTATCAGGTTGCAGGCGCTCAAAGTGCGCTATTTCATTATATTTCAAAAAAAGGAAACGCCGATTTCGTTAACGGAAAAATGATTTTTTTACAGGGAAGTCCTGAATTGGAAGAAGTTTTTGGAATAAAAACAGGCAGACTCTCCGGAATTGTAGCGCATCATATCCCGAATTATCTTCAAAAAAACCGTCTGCCAAGCTGGGAAACCAATCTGATGGAAGATTGGGAAGCAAAAGTCGACAAAATTGTAGAAGAAACGGAAAAGGAAAACATGACGTTGATTTCCGGAATTCCGCCTTGGTTGATCATGTATTTTGAAAAACTGATTGAGAAAAACGGTAAAAAAATCAAACAGCTTTTCCCCAATCTTCAATTGATTGTTACAGGCGGTGTCAATTATGAACCTTATCGTGAGAAGATGGAAGAATTATTAGGTGGAAAAGTTGACATTGTTCAGACATTTCCTGCTTCTGAAGGATTTTTTGCTTTTCAGGACGATTATACTAAAGAAGGACTTTTACTTTTAACCAATCATGGGATTTTCTATGAATTTATTCCTTTAGAACAATATGGAAAGCCGAATGCTCAACGACTGACTTTAAAAGAAATCGAACTCAATAAGGATTACGCATTAATTTTAACGACAAATTCAGGTTTGTGGGCATATTCTATCGGTGACGTTGTAAGATTTATTAATAAAAAACCGCACCGAGTATTGGTGAGTGGAAGAACCAAACATTTTACTTCAGCTTTTGGTGAGCATGTTATTGCATTTGAAGTAGAGGAAGCGATGAAAGCTACGGTTGAAAAATTTCCTGCACAGATTACAGAATTTCATCTCGCTCCGGAAGTGAATCCGGAAGAAGGGTTACCTTATCATGAATGGTTTATTGAGTTTGAAAAAGAGCCGGAAAATTTAGACTTATTTAAAAATGAATTGGATGATCAGCTGAGAAAACGCAATACGTATTATGACGATTTGATTTCGGGCAATATTCTTCAGAAATTAAAAATCAGCAAACTTTCTAAAAACGCATTTCAGGAATATGCAAAATCTGAAGGTAAACTTGGCGGTCAAAATAAAATCCCGAGATTAGCAAATGACAGAAAAATTGCGGATTTATTGAAAATTTATAAAATTTAAACACATTTTCTTGATTATGAAAACATATATTCAAAAAAAATGATAAATTTGGAAAACTAAAATTTAATAATGAAAGCATCTGTACTTTTAAAATCATCTTTACTAACGGGTTTATTTGTCATCTCATCTTGTGCTACCACAAAGTACAGCGAAAACATTTCAACAAATAACTACTCTAATCTTGAAGCAGGAAAAATGTATGTTGTAACACCAAGAGACGGTTCTAAAAAGCAGACCATACTTTTCAGAAACATCAGTGGCGACAACATTATAGGAACTGCAGGTAAAAAAGACAGTACAGAAGTGGTGATTCCTAAATCTAATGTAGCATCTGTAAAAGACAGATCTCAAGGAAGAGTGGTTGCCGGTGCTGCCGTAATCGGAGCTGCAGGAGTTGCTGCAATTGTTATCAGTTCTTTGAGAGCTGACTAAGATAGACGTTATCTTTCAAGAGAAATAACCAAATTCTTTTGAAAACCCCATATACTAATAGCCCTGAATGAATTTTTAGGGCTATTTTTGCGGAATGATTTCGCTTTCCCCGCTCAAGACTTTAGAAAATATAGAATTCAGAAATCTTCTTACCGGGAGATTTTTTATTGTTTTAGCATTCAGGATGCTTGCCACACTTTTAGGCTGGTGGGTGTATCAATTAACAAAAGATCCTTTTTCTATAGGTTTAATTGGGCTTTCGGAAGTAATTCCAGCGGTAAGTTGCGCCTTATACGCCGGCCATGTTATTGATATGAACGAAAAGAAGAAACTGCTATTAATCTGCACCTACCTTTATGTTTTTCTAATTGGCCTGTTACTAATTCCTGCGTTTTATAATGTTGAACTTCATTTTACAGGACATGAAATCACTTACTTCATCTACGGAGTGATATTCTTCACAGGAATTGTGCGAGCGTTTATCGGCCCGATTGTTCCTTCGATGATTCCGAAAATTGTACAGAAAGTTAACTTACCTAGTGCAATCACATTAAATCAGGGAACATTTTTGATTTCTTCCGTTTGTGGCCACGCTGCCGGAGGATTTCTGATTGGTTTAGTCGGGGTGAAATGGACTTTGATTGCTATAATCTCTTTAATTTCAATTGCTTCTATCTTTTTCTGGCAACTGAATAAGCAGTTTTCTGAACATGAAAAGGATAAAATAAAAGTGATGGAAAGTATGCGTGAAGGTATTTCTTATATTTTTAAAACTAAAGAAATACTCGGAGCACTTTGTCTTGATATGTTTGCTGTACTTTTTGGCGGTGCCGTTGCGATGATTCCTGTTTTTGCGACAGATATTTTAAAATCGGGCGCCGAAGGTTTTGGGTTATTAAATGCTGCTTCAGATATTGGTTCGATGATTATCATTACCACACTTTCTATAATTCCTTTGCGTAAAAATCAAGGTAAAGTGTTACTTGGTGTCGTTGCCGGGTTCGGACTTTGCATCATTGGTTTCGGGCTTTCACATTATTATTGGCTTTCATTTATGTTTCTGGTTTTGAGCGGAATGCTTGATGGTATTTCTGTTGTTATTCGTGGAACAATCGTACAATTGAAAACTCCTGATCATATAAGAGGAAGGGTTTTAAGTGTGAATTCTATTTTCATTATGTCAAGTAATGAAATGGGACAATTTGAGAGCGGATTAGCAGCAAAGCTTTTGGGTGTGGTAAGGTCTGTCGTATTTGGTGGTAGCATGACTTTATTGATTGCATTAATTGTTGCAGGCACGAATCCAAAATTAAGAAAAATGCAATATTAAGTGTGATTTATTATTATAATTCATTTAGAAGAATCTCTTTTTTAATAAATTTAAAAAAATCAACAACAAAAACATTGCGCACTATCAACTATTTACATAAATTTGTTTTAGTTTTTATATCAATTTTATGAAAAAAATTTATCTACTTTTATTGCTTATCTTAATATCAAGTGGTGCTAATAGCCAAACATTTACAGATAAAGATTTACAAAAAAATGTATTAAAGATTAATACAACTATCTCTTCTTCAGATTATGATGCCTTGTTTAAAAAATTTGCAACGGCAAATACATCAGAAAAATGGCAGGCATATTATTATGCGGCAGTAACACAATACATGAAAGCCGAAACAGTAAAATCGGCATCTCTTGCAGAGTCGAACGCACTTGCACTAAAATATGCAATGAGCATCGTAAATTCACAACCTGACAATATTGAAATATCAATACTTATAGGTCTTGCCAAACTTCAGAGAATCAGGATTAATACATCTCCAGATGCGAAAAAAGACGCAGAAACGATTTTACAACTTATTTCTAAAGCAGAGTCTGTTTCTCCAAATAACCCAAGACTGACTTTATTAAAAGCTGGAATGGCAAAACAATTCCCTGACAAAAAATTTGATCAGATGAATGCATCCCAATTACAGCAAAAAGCCGTAAAAGATTTTGACACAAGTAATTCTACTGATGTCACTTGGGGCAAACAATTGCTTTCACTGAATAAATAATCCTAAGATTAACAAAACCCAAAGTTGATTAAAATGAAAAAATATTTACTCGCTTTTGCTTTAACGATAGTACAAATAATCTCCGCACAGCAGGACTGCACTACCGCAATACCTATATGTAGTGATTCTGACATTTCTTTGACCCCTGGTGGTTTTGGAAATGTTCATGAAGGTGAAGTAGGCTGTTTAACTCCTAGTCCGGGATCAACCACCCAAGGAGAAACGAATTCAATATGGTTGACCTTTAGTATCGAAACTGCTGGTACATTAACATTCTTAATAACACCCACAGGACCAGGCGCAAACAATATCGATTATGACTGGGCACTTTATGGCCCTAATCATAACTGCTCAAATTTAACCGCAGTTCCTTTAAGATGTTCTTATGCAGGTTTAGGCTCACCATTAGCACCGCTTACAGGACTCAACATGACTGCTACAGATACAACAGAAGATGGCGGTGGAGACGGTTTCGTAAAGTATATTGACGTTGTTCCGGGTCAAATTTACCACTTGCTTCTAAATAACTTCTCACCCACAATTGCACCTTTTACACTATCATTCGGAGGAACGGCAACATTGCTGACACCTTTTGATAACAATTCCGGGCAAGTTTATCAGCCAAACCCGTTTTTAGAACCAGGAATTAATCATGATGGAGAAATCATCATCTGTAGCAACCCTGCTTCTTTTGATTTTTCAACATTATCAGCCGAAATATTAAATTCAAACCCGAATTTTGTAGTTAAATATTACAAAAGTGCTGGAGATGCGGCGGATGGAATTGGTGAGATCACACTTCCTATTATAGTAAACACAGCAAACACTTATCATTATACCATTTCTTATGTAGATCCTACCAGACCTACGAGTTTCTTAAACCAGTGTAGGCAATTCGGAACGATTACTTTTGTCGATAAATCTTTTCAGCTGACTCCTGTAACATTGACTTCTTGTAGCAACAATAATACAGGAACAGCTTTGTATGACCTGACGTCTGCAGCGATTGGTGCAACACCCAATCTAACGTTACAATATTATCCGTCGATGACATCTCTAAATACGGGTACAAATGAGATTACAACACCATACGCCTATACAGCACCTGTAGGATCTGCCTTTGTAAAAGCAACCAATGAATTTGGATGTGTGACCATAGTTGAAATAAAACTTGCCTTCCACCCTATAGTTACTGTAATAGAAGCAACTTTGAGAGCATGTTTTATTGAAAATAATCCTTCTACTGGCGAGTTTAATTTACCAAACGCTCCAGTAACCTTAGATGCCGGAACCACTAAAAAGTTCTACCCATCAGAAACGGATGCCATTAATCAAACCAATGAGATTTTAAATGCTGCAAATTACATAGCTCCAAATGGTGTCGTGTATGTAAGAGTAATGAATGCAACTGGGTGCTATACAGTTGCAAAGATTAACTTAGTGGTTATTCCGCCAGTGTACTCTACAGTTTTGGTTGATAAAGTGATCTGTATTGAAGATAAAACAACTTTAGATGCAGGACCAGGATTCTCTGCATACGAATGGAGCACAGGTGAAACTACACAAATCATCTCTAACGTAGGTGTAGGAACTTATTGGGTAAAACTTACAACAGGAGATTGTACTGCAATTCAAAAAGTGAAAGTTTATGCAACAGAACAGCCGGTTATTTCAAATGTTGAAATTACAAACACTTCAATAGCTGTTAATGTTACAGGTGGAACTCCGGCATATCAATACTCTTTAGACAATGTCAACTGGCAGGAGTCTAATGTGTTCTCGGGTCTTACCAGAGGAGATTACACAGTCTATGTAAAAGACTCTTATGATTGTATACCTATGGAAATCGTAATTGTAGTTCCTAATATCATCAACGTAATCACACCAAATGGTGATGGCGTAAATGATGTCATTAATTATTCTGCTCTTTCAGGAAAAGGCAATTTAATTTTAAACATTTATGACAGATATGGAACAAAAATCCACCAAGCAGACAAATCAAATAACTATACTTGGGACGGAAAAATTGGCGGCAAAAATGTGCCAACCGGAAATTACTGGTACTCTGTAACCTGGAACGAAAACAATAAAAACAAAACCCCTATCAAATTCACAGGATGGGTAATGGTTAAAAACAGAGAATAATCATCTTTATAAAATCTGTAAATAAATCGCTCCTTGAGAGCGATTTATTTACTTTAAACATATTTGTATTATTTTGTTTAAATTTGCTTTAAATTCATTTCACATGAAAAAATTACTACTCTTTTTTATTTTAATAACCTCACAGTTATTTTATTCACAATCTGACTGCGTATCAGCAATTCCTGTTTGTGGGAATTCAAACGTCTTTTTCACCCCATCGGGTCCAGGAGCTGTTTTGGAGGATCTTGGAGGATGTTTAACTGATGATGAAAACTTCTCAGTATGGTACACTTTTACAGTAGCTACATCGGGTACATTAGCTTTCACAATTGATGCAAATATAAATACAACTGATTATGACTTCGCAGTATATGCTCCTAATGCTACCTGCTCATCATTAGGGGCACCTATAAGATGTAATTTTGCAGGAGTAAGTCCTACAGGTAATACAGGTCTTGAATTAGTACCCTCGGGCTCAGCCTACTTTGAGGCTTACCTTGACGTAGTTGCAGGACAAACTTATTATTTGGTAATTGACAATTACAGTAATGCGCAAAATGCTGGATTTTCCTTGATCTGGGAGGGTACTGCATCGTTAACTTCACCTTTTAACGACCCCGCGTTAACTCCAAACCCTTTTATCACACCAGGTGTCCCTAATGCTACGGATCCTACACAACCTAATGAAATCCTGAAGTGTGCACTGCCTATGCAGTTTGATTTTACTACACTTTCTTCTGGTATTATCAATGGGAACACGAATTTTACTGTTACTTATCATAATTTACAAAATGATGCCATCACAGGAAATTCTCCACTTACTACAGCATTAGTTGATGGAACTACGATTTATTATTACAGATTAAAATATACTGACCCTGCAAACCCAACCAATCCTATCAATGGATGCTTTGTGACTGGAAAGTTTAAGTTTAAACAAGGAAATATTGTTGCAGATAACGCAACACTTACAGAATGTAACAACAACGGAGCTGGAACAGGAACTTTTAACCTTACAACTGCAGCTGTTTTTGGAGATCCTACTGCAACCAAAAAGTACTATCTTACATTAGCCGATCTTAATGCTGACACCAATGCTATTACAAACCCTACAGCATATGTCTCTGCACCAAAAACAATCTATGTAAAAGTTACTTCTGTAGAAGGATGTACTGATGATTCAACAATCACGTTAAACTTCCATCCTGTGGTCGTTTTAACACCTGCCACTTTAGAGTCTTGTTTTATTGAAAATGCAATTACAACTGCAACTTTTGATTTGACAACAGCCGCCGTTACTTCTCAAACAGGTATTACAAAAAGATTCTTTAAAACTCAGGCAACTGCTTTATCGGGCACTAACGAAATTCTAAATCCTACGAATTATATTGCTGAAAACAGTGAAGTATATGTGAGAGTAACCAATACAAATGGATGTTATGCAATAACAAAAATCACATTAAAAGTTCTTCCTCCTGTAAAATCTACAGTATTAAAAGACAAAACAATCTGTCTGGAAGACAGAACAACCTTAGATGCTGGTCCAGGGTTCACAGGTTACGAATGGAGTACCGGAGCTACTACCCAAAGTATTCAAGGAGTAGGCATTGGAACTTACTGGGTAAAACTGAAAACCGGTAAATGCTTTACACTACAACAAGTTAAAGTATTACCTGCGTCGCAACCGGTAATCGCTAGTTTAGATATCAACAACAATACGATTACAGTAAATGCTTCAGGAGGAACTGCACCTTACCAATATTCTATTGACGGTACAAATTGGCAGAATTCTAATATATTTAATAACCTTCCGAGAGGGGAAAATAAAATCTATTTAAAAGATTCTTTTGATTGTACTCCTATTATAGTTCAGGTAACTGTTCCTAATTTAGTTAACGCAATTACTCCAAACGGAGATAATGTAAACGACGAATTAGATTATTCTGCATTAGCTTATAAGAAAAATCTTGTTTTCACAATCTACAACAGATACGGAAATAAAATCTACGAATCTGATAAGCTAAGAAATTACAAGTGGAACGGTACATCAGGCGGTAAGAAAATCGTAACAGGAACTTACTGGTACACCATCACTTGGGACGAAACTGACATCAACAACACCCATACAGTTTACAACGGATGGATATTGGTAAAAAATAGAGAATAAGTAAAATCTCATATCATTAAAATCACCTCAGCAATGGGGTGATTTTTTTATTAACATCATTCAACGCCTTTGGATATTGACATTTTAGAAGTTATCAACAATAAATATGAATTACTCAATTCAAATTATTTTCTAAATAAACTATCTTTGCAATATGGCGCAGAAAGAAACTTTATCTTCTCTTACTCAAGGAAACTTTGCTAGAGAATTATCGATTGCAGATGGAAAAATGCCTCCCAATGCTGTAGATTTTGAACGTTTGGTGGTCGGTACTTTTTTAATTGATAAAAAAGGACTCGATCATTCTATTGACCTTTTGACTCCCGAAGTTTTTTACGACCCAAGACACTCGGTGATTTTTGAGGTGATTCTAAAACTATACGAAGGAAATCAGCCCGTAGATTTGATGACCGTTATTCAAGAGTTGAAAAAAACCGACAGGCTAGCATCCGCAGGTGGAGATCATTATATTATTGAATTAACGATGGGTGTAAGTTCATCTGCCCATATCGAATATCACGTACGTGTAATTCTCGAAAAATATATTCTGAGAAGTTTAATTAATGTTTCTGCCAATGTTATTGATACTTCTTACAAAGAATCAACAGATGTTTTTGAGCTGTTAGATAAAGCTGAACAATCATTTTTTGAAATTACCAACGGAACCATCAAAAAAGGTTTTGACACCGCAAATACATTAGTAAAGCAAGCAATTGATACCATAAAATCTCTTAAAGACAAAGAAGGAATTTCTGGAGTTCCTTCGGGATTTACAGGAGTTGATAAAGAAACCGGTGGCTGGCAAAATTCAGATTTAATTATCATTGCAGCACGTCCGGCGATGGGGAAAACAGCATTTCTTCTTTCGATGGCAAGAAATATCGCTGTGGGACACAAAATTCCAATGGCACTTTTCTCTCTCGAGATGGCATCTGTACAGTTGATCACCAGGATGATTGCTTCAGAAACTAAAATTTCATCAGAAAAACTAAGAAAAGGACAAATGAGCGATGAAGAATGGCAAAGACTATTCTCAAACGTATCTGAACTTGAAAATGCTCCTTTATATATTGATGAGACGCCTTCCCTATCCATTTTCGACTTCAGGGCAAAATGTCGAAGATTGGTAATGCAACATGGCGTGAGAATCATCATGGTCGATTATCTTCAGCTGATGACCGCAAGCAGCGGAGGAAAAGGAGGCGGAAACCGTGAACAGGAAATTGCAATGATTTCTCGTTCATTAAAAGCAATTGCTAAAGAATTAAATGTTCCAGTAATTGCACTTTCCCAGCTGTCAAGAACCGTAGAAACCCGTCCGGGAAAAAGACCTCAGCTGTCAGATTTGAGGGAATCGGGAGCAATTGAGCAGGATGCTGATATTGTATCATTTATCTTCAGACCAGAATATTATAAAATTGCCGTTTGGGATAATGATGAAGAAGGACAAGAATCTTCGACAGAAAACCAAGCTGAGCTGATTATCGCAAAACACAGAAACGGTGCAACTGCCGACGTAAGACTTTCTTTTATGAAGCATTTTGCGAAATTTGGGGACATTGGCGAAACAGATAGCAGTTATCCATCAGGAGGCTCACACTCTCCGGAACCAAGTGGTTTTGAAAAGATAAAAACAACCATTCAGCCAGGAGCTGCATTTGATTTACCTGATAATTCTAAAGTTTCGGGCTCTTCAATGAATGATCTGGATGATGAAGATGATTTTCCATTTTAATTTCTAAAATTAAGGTCAAGGCTTAGGCTTATTTAACCTTGAAATAATTTAATTTTTATTTAACTAAACCTCAAACTTAATCTCAACCTAAAAATTTTGAGAATAGAAATCTATACAGACGGCGCATGCAGCGGAAATCCCGGAAAAGGAGGATTCGGAATCGTCATGAAAGTTCCGGAGAAAAATTACCAAAAAACATTCTCAAAAGGTTTTCGCAAAACCACCAATAATCGAATGGAATTACTGGCAGTAATTACTGCTTTAGAAAAACTAAAATCTACAGAAAACGACATCCATGTTTTCACAGACAGCAAATATGTATCTGACGCTATCAATCAAAACTGGCTTGCAGGCTGGATTAAAAGAGGCTGGAAAAACGTAAAAAATCCCGATTTGTGGAAACGTTTTGCGGTGCTTTTCAAAGAACATCATCCAAAGATGCATTGGGTAAAAGGCCATGCTGGTCATTTTGAAAATGAGCTGTGTGATAAGCTTGCAGTAGCTGCAGCAAGTTCGGCAAATCTTGAGATCGATACTTATTTTGAAAATTTAGACGGCAATTCTTTATTTTAGCACTAATAAATTTTGAATCATTCTAATCTTGGATTAATTATTTTCATTATTCCTTTACAAATCATAAGATATTTTACCATATAACCATATTTTTTTACAAAATTAACATTGCATACATATTTATTACTTGGGATTTAATATCTTTACACGTCTAATTATAAAATCCTAATAGATGAATAAAAATTTACTGTTTTATTTTACCATATTTCTACTTTGCATTTCCGGAAAATACCATTCCCAAACTTATCAGCTTGCCGGAACTCCTTTCACAACCGCTGGCTGGACGATGGTGGCACCTACAGTGGCAAGCACAGATTTTATTCAGCTTACTCCAGACACAAACAATCAATCGGGATCTGTAAGGCTGAATGATCCTATCAACTTGAAATTTTGTGATAAATGGAGAGTGGAATTTGATTTCAGAATGGATTCTAACCAAACTGCCAATGGTGATGGTCTTGCATTTTGGTATCTGGCAAACCCGCCGGTAGCAAGTGTATTGGGATCAGGGCTTGGTGTTTCGCAAAATGCAGTAGGTCTTATTGCGGGTTTTGACACCTACAACAATACAACCACAGCAGTAATGAGTAAAGTACATGTTGCATACGGTCAGGTAGTCAACACAACCGATACCAACAACGTAGAATTTTTTAATGTAGCCGGAAGCTCTTTTCATTCTCCTGATATGAATACTACTTTACCTTTTCAGGGAGCTACGTATAAACATGTTGAAGTAACAGCGGAAGTAGATCCTGCAATACCAACCAATTGGATCATACAGATAAAAATTGACGGTACTGTGATTTGTAATCAATCTTTTGCCCCTTCAGGAGCTGCAGCTGCGATGACCGTTGGATATTTTGGATTCTCGGCCTCTACAGGAGGAAACAGATCAAGACATTCTATTAAAAACGTAAAAATATACACAGATAAAGTAAGCATCTTACAACCATCTGTAACACAATCTTATTGCCCTAGTCCTTCAACAGGATTCGCAACAGTAAACCTTACATCATTTAACTCTCAATTTGTTGCAACCCCTGCAAATTATACATTTTCGTATTCTGTAGGAGGAACACCAATTACCAATCCTACAGCTTATCAGTTTAATGCAAATACAACTGTGAGTGTTTTTGTAAAAGATAACTCTGGAGTATTGTGCGATAATCCGGATGGTCAAATTCTCCTTACGCTTTCACCGTTTACCGCAAACAACAGGACTATTTCAGAATGTAACAATAACAATGATACCACAGCTACATTTAATCTTACCACAGCAAATGTAAGCGGTGTACCCGGAATCGTTAAGAAATACTACAGAACACTAGCTGATCTGAACGCAGGAACAAATGAAATTACGAATCCTACCGCATTTATTTCTGAACCTACTATTATTTATGTAAAAGTAACAACACCGCAAGGATGTACTGGCACAGCGCAAATCACGTTAAACTTTCTACCGTTACCGGTAGTGACAGACGCAGCATTACAATCTTGTTCTATTCCTACAAATATTACAACAGGGCTTTTCAATTTAACTTCAGCAAACGTTACAGCGGAAACAGGTATAACAAAAACATTTTACACCTCCTTAGCAAACGCTTTAGCAGGAACAAATTCAATAGTAAATCCTATCGCCCATGTTTCTTCCAATTCAGATGTATTTGTAAAGGTAACCTCTACTGTCAGCAATTGTTTTATCATTAAAAAAATTACCCTAAAAGTAATTCCGCCTGTAAAATCAACGGTTTTAAAAGACAAGATAATTTGTATCTACGACAGAACAAATTTAGATGCAGGACCAGGTTTTGACGAATACCTATGGAATACTGGTGCAACGACATCATCAATTCAAGGGGTACCTGTAGGAACATATTGGGTAAGATTGAAAACCGGAAGCTGCTACACTACTCAGATTGTCGATGTAAAAGCAGCCTCAAACCCTGTTATTGCAAGTATAGATATCAGCAACAACACAATTACAGTGAATGCTACCGGAGGAACAGCACCTTATCAATATTCTTTAAACGGAACAACCTGGCAGGATTCTAATATTTTCAAAGGGCTGCCAAGAGGAGAAAATAAAATTTTCCTGAAAGACTCTTACAATTGTGAGCCAGTACAAATACAAATTACAGTTCCGAATTTGCTCAATGCAATCACACCAAACGGAGATAATGTAAATGATGTTATTGATTACACAGCTTTAGCATATAAGAAAAACTTAGTATTTATCGTATATGACAGATACGGAAACAAAAAATACGAAGCAGACAAGCTGAGAAATTTCAAATGGGACGGAACTTCAGCAGGAAAGAAAATCCCAACAGGAACTTACTGGTACACTATCTCTTGGAACGAAAATGACGCAAACAACACCCGCACTCAATACAATGGCTGGGTACTTGTAAAAAATAGAGAATAAACTTCTCAAATAAAAATCACTCCTAAATGGGAGTGATTTTTTGTAATAGTAAAATTGAATAAAAAAAATAAGCTAAATGATGTTTTTTGATGAATTTTATACAAAAACAAATCAATAACTCAAAATAACATAAACTTTTACTCTTGTTTTAAATTTATTCACACATATAAACAAATTTTCATAATTATTTTATAAAAATAATCCATAGTATTAATACAACCATAATCAATCTAATAAAATGAAGAAAACACTACTATTTTACCTTTCAGTAATTCTTTTATTCTTCTCTCAAAACATATCTGCCCAAACGTATCAGCTTACAGGAAATCCGGTTGTTACAACAGGATGGGATATTGTTCCTTCAGCAACTGCTCCCAATGATTTCGTACAGCTTACAGCAGATCAGACGGGTCAGTTTGGAGCCATAAAACTTTCCGACCCCATCAACTTAAAATATTGTGATAAATGGAAAGTTGAATTCGACTTCAGAATCGACGGAAACGGAACTACAGCTTACGGAAGAGGTGACGGATTAACATTTTGGTATCTTTCAAACCCACCAACAGCCTTCACGACCGGAGGAGGATTGGGAATTCCGGCAAACGCAAACGGATTGATGGTTGCTTTTGACATCTTCAACAATTCTACGGAAGGGCAAATGAGCAAGGTGCATCTCTTATATGGAACCAATAATACTCCAGCAGGAAATCCAAATATTGAATACAATATGGCGGCAGGAAGTACATTTCACTCACCAGATTTGCAGGCCACACAGCCTTTTGTAGGAGCAAATTATAAACACGTTGAAGTAAATGGTCAGGTTGATCCGGCCAATATCAACAATTGGATTATTCAAATCAGAATAGATGGCGTTGTAATTACAAACCAATCTTTTGCTCCATCAGGAGGAGCCATCGGTATGACAACCGGATACTTCGGATTTTCAGCAGGAACAGGAGCAGCGAGCGCAAGGCATTCTATCAAAAATGCAAAAATTTTCATTGACAAAGTTCCTATTTTACAGAGTACAGTGACACCGTTTGTATGTACTAATCCTTCTACAGGAAATGGTTTTGTTGATTTAACTTCTTACGCAACACAATTTGTCAATGTTCCCAGCAACTATATTATTACCTATTATGTTTTAGGAAGTTCCACACCAATTGTGACACCTAATAACTTTCAGTACACAGGAAACACCACAATATCTGTAGTCATCAAAGATCCGTCTTCCACACTATGTGATAATGGTGATGCGAGAATTATTTTAAATCCAAGTCCGTTCGAAGCCGTTGATGCATCTATGACAGAATGTAATAATAATGGCTCAGGCGTTGGGATATTTAATTTAAATAATGCGGCAGTAACCACACTAGCCGGGGTTACTAAACAATATTATCCAACTTTAGCAGATTTGATTGCAGGAACAAATCAAATTATGAACTTTGCAGCATATCCAGCGGCACAGGGAACTACAATTCATGTAAAAGTAACGACTGCTCAAGGCTGTGTAGACAATGCAATTATAACGCTAAACACGTCTCCATTAGTCGTTGTAAACGATGCTACACTGAGAAGTTGCTTTGAACCAAACAATCCTTCACTCGGAATATTTAATTTACCAAATGCTCCCGTAACTACAGAACCGGGAACCACGAAAAAATACTTTCCATCTTTAACGGATGCAGTAAATGGAACTAATGAAATCAGCACACCTGCAACTTACACGGCTCCAAACGGAGTTGTATATGTAAAAGTAAGCAACGGAACCGGATGTTATTCAGTGGCAAAAGTAACCTTAGTGGTAATTCCCCCTATATATTCTACCGTTTTGGTTGATAAAGTAATTTGTATTGAAGACAAAACTACTTTAGACGCAGGATCAGGATTTAGCGGATATGAGTGGAGCACTGGCGAAACAACACAAATAATCTCAAATGTCGGTGTAGGAACTTATTGGGTAAAATTGAAAAGCGGTGACTGTATTGCCACACAAACGGTAAAAGTTTACGCTTCAGAGCAACCTGTCGTAACTTCTATTGACATTTCAAATACCACAATTACCGTAAACGTTGATGGTGGAACTCCTGCTTATCAATATTCTTTAGACAATGTCAACTGGCAAGATTCTAATGTGTTTACAGGAATCTCAAGAGGAATGCATAAAATTTATGTAAGAGACGTTTATAACTGTGTGCCTATTGAAATAAATGTAACCGTACCGAATTTAATCAATGTAATCACTCCAAACGGAGACGGACAAAATGACTATATCGATTACTCAGCTTTAGCAGGGAAAATAGATTTAACATTCAATGTTTTCGACAGATACGGATCAAAACTCCACCAGGGAGACAAAACCAACCGATACATTTGGGACGGAACCGCCAACGGCAGAAAAGTTCCTACAGGAAGCTATTGGTATTCTGTAACATGGAATGAAAACAACAAAAACAAAACCCCAATCAAGTTCTCAGGTTGGATCATGGTAAAAAACAGAGACTAATTTTTTTTCATATTTTAATTATATTGCGATCACTCCCCTCAAAAGGAGTGATTTTTTATTTAGAAAATTTAAAAATAGAATTTTGGCACAAAACTGTCTTTATTCATATTCAATTCTTAAATTTGTCTTTATGAATTATTTGGAAGCTTTAAGCAGAAGATATTCTGTGAAAAAATTTAATCCCGAAATGATCATTCCGCAGGAAACACTTCTCAACATTCTTGAGGCAGGAAAACTGGCGGCAAGTTCTCAAGGGCTTCAGCCTTATAAAATATTCGTTGTTGAAAGTACAGAAATGAAGGAGAAACTGATACCTTCTTTTTATAATCCTTCACAAATTTCTACCTGTTCACACCTTATTGTTTTAGTTTCCAAAAAAGATATGGAAGAAACGTATCTTGACGGATATTTCAATCACATCTCTGAAGTGCGTGAACATCCTGTTGAAGATTTAAATTTATTTAAAAAAAGTATAACAAGCCATTTCAGCAGACAAGAGCACGATGACATTTTGAACTGGGCAGAGAAACAAGCTTATATAGTGTTAGCCAATTTAATGTATGCTGCAGCAATAGAAAACGTAGATACCTGCCCTATGGAAGGTTTCAGACAAGAATTGATCGAAGAAATTTTAGATATCAATCCTGAAAAAGAAAAAGTCACTGTAACATTGGCACTTGGCTACCGATCGGAAGAAGATCAGTTTCAGCACATGAAAAAAGTAAGGAAACCAAACGAAAAATTGTTTAAATTTATTTAATTATTTAGACGATTGTCTTAAAGCAAGAATATGATAAAAGCGGATGTATTAGTGATTGGTTCCGGGATTTCGGGGCTTTCTTATGCCATAAAAGTTTCAGAACAACTTCCCGATGCCAAAATAATCATTGTAACAAAATCTGACGAAGACGAAAGCAACACAAAGTACGCTCAGGGCGGTTTGGCTGTGGTTACAGATTCTAAAAATGATAATTTCGAAAAACATATCGAAGACACCATGCGTGCCGGAGATGGCGAAAACAAACGTGATGTTGTAGAAATGGTTGTGAGAGAAGCACCCGCTAGATTCAACGAAATTGTAGAATGGGGAGCAAATTTTGATATGAAAAACGGTGAATTTGCTTTAGGAAGAGAAGGCGGTCACACCGAAAACAGAATTGTACACCATAAAGACATTACCGGTTTTGAAATAGAAAGAGCTTTATTAGAAACCGCTAAAAGCAGTCCGAATATTGAAATCCTTGATCACCACTACGTTATCGACATCATCACTCAGCATCACGTTCCGGGAAAAGAACTGAATGAGGGTGAAATTAATTGTTATGGCGCTTATATTTTAGATGAAAAATCTAAATCTATCAAAAAAATCACCTCAAAAATCACGTTAGTTGCGACTGGCGGAGCTGGTCACGTTTATAAAAACACCACAAATCCGGTGATTGCAACAGGAGACGGAATTGCTTTCGTTGCCCGTGCAAAAGGCAGAGTGACCAATATGCAATATTATCAGTTTCATCCAACTGCTTTGTACAGCAAGCTTGATGGAATGTTATTTCTAATTTCCGAAGCTGTACGTGGAGACGGCGCAAAGCTGAGAACCAAAAAAGGTGAAAAATTCATGCACAAATATGATGAGCGTGAAGAATTAGCATCCAGAGACATCGTTGCAAGAGCCATTGACGCAGAAATGAAAGTTACGGGAGACGAATTTGTAGGACTTGACTGCAGAGATATGAGCCAAGAGAAATTCCTGGAACATTTTCCTAATATTTATAAGAAATGTAAAGACGAAGGAATTGATCCTTTCACACAATTAATTCCCGTAGTTCCGGCTTGTCACTATCTAATGGGCGGAATTGAAGTTGATAAAGACGGACAATCTTCTCTCAATAATTTATTCGCCGTCGGAGAATGCACCAACTCTGGACTTCATGGAGCTAACAGATTAGCATCCAACTCTTTACTGGAAGGCTTAGTCTTCGGACACAATGCAGCTATGAAAACCATGGAATTATTAAATGAAAATAATTTTAATTTTGATGATCTAAAAGCAGTCCCGGAATGGAACGAAGAAGGCATGAAAATTATCGACGAAATGGTGATTGTCTCCTACCTCAGAAAGCAGCTTCAGGAAATGATGAGCGATCTGGTAGGAATTGTGCGAAGCAACAGCCGTCTAAAAATGGCTCTCCAAAAGCATCAGGAAATTGCAGCTGCAGTTGACGAGATTTATCACTACTCTATTCTATCACCTCAACTTTCAGAATTAAGAAATTTAACAACAGTTGCTCATCTCATCATCACCCAATCGATGGAAATGACACAAAATAAAGGCGCATTTTACAATAAAGATTTAGTGCAAGCATAATTGATTATTAAAGAAAATAATGAAAAGACCAAACTACGCAACCGATAAAGTTTTAAAACAATTCATCAAAAACGCTTTGGAAGAAGACATTCAGGATGGAGACCACTCTACTCTATCTACAATTCCTAAAGATTTAGTGCAAAGCGCAAAACTTTTAGTGAAAGAAAACTGCATCCTTGCCGGAGTTGAACTGGCTGAAATTATTTTTAAAACCTTTGATAAAAATTTAAAGATTGAAAGATTCATCAAGGATGGTGAAACTGCAAAAGTGGGCGATGTCGCATTTATCGTCACCGGAAGCGCAAGATCAATACTATCCACAGAAAGATTAGTCTTAAACTGCATGCAGCGAATGAGCGGTATTGCCACGCTTACTCAGGATTGGGATTCGAGATTAATCGGTTCGAAAACAAAACTTTTAGATACGAGAAAAACCACTCCAAACTTCAGAGTTTGTGAAAAATGGGCAGTTGCTATCGGTGGAGGAACCAATCACAGATACGGTTTATATGATATGATCATGCTAAAAGACAACCATATTGATTATAATGGAAGCATCACCAACGCTGTAAAAATGGCAAAAGATTACGTGAAAAAATCAAAGAAAAAACTTAAAATAGAAGTTGAAACCCGTAATCTTGAAGAAGTACAAGAAGCTATCAATGCCAAAGTCGACAGAATCATGCTCGATAATATGGATGTTGCCACTATGAAAAAGGCAGTAAAATTAATCAATGGATCTTGTGAAAGTGAAGCATCAGGAGGAATCTCAAGAGATCAATTGAAAGAAATCGCTGCCACCGGAGTAACTTTTATTTCTGCTGGAGCCCTTACCCATTCAGCTAAAAACATCGATTTAAGCTTAAAAGCTGCTATGTAAAACATTGTATTTTTAATAAAAACAAGTACCTTTTATTAAAAATAAAATAATATGATTTTTTTCACGTTAAAATTCAATTTTTATTTAAAATATTGACAATCAAACAATTATTCATTATTAAGACTGATTAAAAATTAACATTAAGTTAATAATAGTTAAAGTTATTTTACCGAATTTTGCAAAAAAATTAATTCTAACTATTACTTAAGATTATGAAATTAATCAACAAATCGATGCTAACTGTGATTATCTCACTTTCTACAGCTAGCGTTTATTATGCACAGCAGACTCAAGATACGGCTACAAAGTCGAAAGAGATTGAGGAAGTTATTTTGCAAGGTGTTACTGACATTGCAAAAGACAGAAAAACACCAGTTGCTGCTTCAACTATTAAGGCTGCACAAATCATCGAGAGATTAGGTAACCAAGAACTTACTGAAATTTTAAACACTACTCCATCAGTTTATGCAACAAAATCCGGTGGTGGTTTTGGAGATGGAGGTATTACTATGAGAGGTTTCGAATCAAGAAACATCGCAGTTATGGTAAACGGTATGCCGGTAAACGATATGGAAGGAGGTTCTGTATACTATTCTAACTGGACAGGCCTAGCTGATGTTACAAGTTTTGTACAAACACAAAGAGGTTTAGGATCTTCAAAGTTAGGAATTGCATCTGTAGGTGGAACAATTAACTTCATTACACGTTCAGCCGATATGAAAAAAGGCGGAGTGGTAAGACTTGGTGTTGGTAATGATGATTATTTGAAAACTTCATTTGCTTATAATACCGGAAAAACGGATAATGGATGGTCTTCATCATTCTTAATGAGCAGAACTGCCGGAGGTACATATATTGAGAATACAGACTTTGAAGCTTATGCGTACTATTTTGCTTTAGGATGGGAACCCAACAAAAAGCATAACTTCCAGTTTACTTTGACTTCTTCTCCACAGTGGCATGATCAAAGAACATTTGCTCCTACAATTGCCAACTACATAAAATTCAACCCTGATAATGACGGCACACCATTCAGACAATACAATTCTGACTTTGGATATAAAACGGGTGCGAATGGTGACAGATATGCTATCGCAAACAGATCAAACTATTACGCTAAGCCAGTGATGATGGTAAACTGGGATTTCACAATGAGTGAAAAATCTAAGTTGAGTACTGTTTTGTATATGTCTAATGGTAGAGGTGGTGGAACTGGTGATTTAGGAAGGGTAGCTAATAAAGGAATGACTGGTTTCTATGATACTACAGGACATTTTGATTATGATGCAGTTTTTGCCGCTAACCAAGCAGTTAACCTTAATAGCCCAACAGCACCAAACAGAAGTACTTTGATTCGTAGAGCTAGTATTAACTCTCACAATTGGTATGGAATCTTAGCTAACTTTCAGCATAAGGTGAATGATAATTGGAGTTTCTCAGTTGGTACTGATGATAGATATTATTATGGATACCATTATCAAGTAGTTTCCGATCTTTATGGTGCAAGTGGTTATAAAGAGCCAGGAAATGCAAATGTTGCCCCTTATGTGGCGAGCAATGTCTATGATTATAAAAAACTTTCATGGAATCCTTTCGGAGGAAGTACAGCTCCTATTACAGATCAAATAGGTTATAGCAATGACGGAGAAGTCTTATGGTACAGCGGTTTCGCTCAGGTAGAATATTCTAAAGACAACCTATCTGCTTTCGTACAAGGGTCAGTCTCTAACCAATCTTACCAAAGAATCGATAATTTTGTAAAAGACGGTGTTACAAAGCAGCAGAACCAAACTGTTTACACCAAAACAGGATTCAAAGATTTATTTGGATATAATGTAAAAGGGGGTGCTAACTATAACATTAATGACTATCACAACGTATTTGCAAATATAGGTTACTATAGCAAACAGCCTTTCATGAACTCAGTTTACCCAAGTAATCTTCAAGTAGTTAATCCAACTTTAACTAATGAGAAAATTTTCTCTGCCGAAATCGGTTATGGTTTCAGATCTCCTAAATTAACTGCAAATGTTAACTTATACAGAACAGAATGGAAAGACAGATGGTTAAGAAGAGGTAGCCAAGTATTCGATGTGGCAGATCCAACAGCACCTGGTGGAATCGCACAAGTAAACGGATATTCTGAAATCAGTGGAATTACTCAACTTCACATGGGCGTAGAATTTGATGCGGTTTATAAGCCATTCCAATTCTTAGAATTCCAGGGAATGTTATCTTATGGTGATTACCAATACAAAGGCAACGCTACAGGAACTAATTTTGATGACAACAACAACCCAGTAACTGTTGTAGGTACAAAAACTACGAACACTCTTTACTTAGATGGAGTAAAAGTAGGAGGAAGCAGCAGTAACAGTATTCCTCAAGTAACTGCATCATTAGGAACTACTGTAAGACCTGTAAAAGATTTAAGTATCTATGGTACTTGGAGATATGTTGGTAAATTATATTCTTCTATAGACGCTGCAACTTTTACGACTGTTGCAAATCAAGAGAGAGGAGCTCTTCAATTGCCAGACTTCAACTTGCTTGACATTGGGGCATCATTTAAGATTAGACTAAAAAACACAGCTCAATACTTCACTGTAGGAGCTAACGTTTATAATTTATTTGATACAACTTACATTGCTGACGGAGCAACAAACAATTTCGTCAAAAATGTTGGAGACTTCAAAACAAACAGCAATACCGATGCACAAGCACAGGCATTGTATAACACTTACATTAACAATCCAGCGAATTTCTATAAAGGAATTGATACTTCAAACAGAGTATTCTTTGGATTCGGAAGAACTTGGGCAGCCAATTTATCTTTCAACTTCTAATAAATTCACTTTTATTAAATACCAAATCCCAGCTTTATAGCTGGGATTTTTTTATATTTGTACACATAAAAAAATAGAAAAAATAGAAGTATGGATTTTTACAAAATTTTACTAAGTGCCCATAAAGGATTTGCCTATTTGGAACTTGGATTAACAGCGCTATTTATCATCGCTTTATTAACAGTAATGTTCGGATATAGCGGGAAAGTAAATAAGTTATTGAAGAAAGTTACTTTATTTACAATGATCTTTTTCCATGTTCAGTTTTTGATTGGCATTGTAATGCTGATCATGAATTTCACAAAAGGTTTAGACATGGGATCAGTGATGAAAAATGCTGATTTAAGATTTCAATATGTAGAACACCCATTTTCTATGTTGATCGCTGCGGTTTTGATGACCATCATCAACAAAAAAGTAAAATCTAATGACACCATTTCTTTAGGAATTGTGATTATGGGATTGATCGCAGTAGGTTTATTTGCATTTGCATTTCCATGGACTAGAGTCTTTGGAGCTTAATTATATATTAACTTAATTTTTTTAAACAACAATGAAAGTAGCTGTAGTTGGTTCAACAGGAATGGTTGGACAAGTGATGCTTAAAGTTCTCGAAGAGAGAAATTTCCCTGTAACAGAATTAATTCCGGTAGCTTCGGAAAGATCTATTGGTAAACAGGTGAAGTATAAACAGGTAGATTATACTATCGTAAGCATCGACGACGCTATAGCTGCCAAACCTGATATCGCAATTTTCTCTGCGGGAGGTTCTACTTCTTTAGAATATGCACCAAAGTTTGCTGAAGCTGGAATTACTGTTATTGATAATTCTTCAGCATGGAGAATGGATCCTACTAAGAAATTAGTCGTTCCGGAAATCAATGCAGACGTTTTGACAAAAGAAGACAAGATTATTGCAAACCCAAACTGTTCTACCATTCAGTTGGTGATGGTTTTAGGTCCGTTGAATAAAAAATATGATTTAAAAAGAGTCATTGTTTCTACTTACCAGTCTGTAACAGGTACAGGAAAAGCAGCAGTGGATCAGCTGAATGCTGAAATCTTAGGTGACGACTCAGTCGCTAAAGTGTACCCTTATCAAATCTTCAAAAATGCATTGCCACACTGTGATGTGTTTTCTGATGACGATTACACGAAAGAAGAAATTAAGTTAATGAAAGAGCCTAAGAAAATTTTAGGTGATGATACATTCAATTTAACAGCAACTGCAGTAAGAGTTCCCGTTCAAGGAGGTCATTCTGAAAGCGTAAATATCGAATTTGAAAATGAATTTGAATTGGACGAAGTAAGAAAGATTTTATCTGAAACTCCAGGCGTTATCGTAATGGATAACGTAAAAAACAACGAATATCCAATGCCACTCTACTCAGAAGGAAAAGATGAAGTTTTCGTAGGAAGAATCAGACGAGATCTCTCCCAACCGAAAACACTCAACCTCTGGATTGTAGCAGACAATCTGCGAAAGGGAGCTGCAACCAACGCAGTACAGATTGCAGAATACTTAGTAGCAAACAACTTAGTATAAACTAACAAAAAAGAAAAGAGTCTCCAAAAGAGATTCTTTTTTTTATCGAAGAAAGAAGCTTCTAGCAACTGGCTTTTGGTCTTTAGCTTTAGTGACGATTTAACAAAGGATAGGATAAAATCCTATCAAGAAAGCATCATAAAAGATGTATAAACTGATAAAAAAATGACAACAAAAAATACGAATCAAGATAAAATAGGTTTCCAAAGGTTAATAGCCGTTTTTGGGATTATTTTATTCGTCGGAAAAATTATCGCATGGAAACTCACAAATTCTGATGCCGTATTTTCTGATGCCATGGAAAGTATAGTGAATGTCATCAGCGCTTTTATGGGATTGTACTCTCTGCATCTCGCCTCAAAACCCAAAGACGAAGACCATCCCTACGGTCACGGTAAAGTAGAATTTGTCACCGCCGGAATAGAAGGTGCGTTGATTGCCATTGCAGGAATTATGATTATCTACGAAGGCATCAACAGTTTGGTTACAGGAAGAGTTTTGAAAGGTCTCGATTGGGGAATTGCAATCATCGCAGTTACTGCACTCGTTAATTATTTATTAGGATATATCTCCATTAAAAAGGGCAAAAAAGAAAACTCATTGGTTCTTATCGCCTCCGGAAAACACTTACAATCTGATACATTTACTACTTTAGGCGTGGTGGTAAGTTTGATTATTGTATATTTCACCAAAATCTACTGGATAGACTCTGTCGTTGCCCTTATTTTTGGCTTCTACATCATATTTGTAGGTTACAAAATCGTCCGCAAATCATTAAGCGGAATTATGGATGAGCAAAATCCAGAACTTCTCAACAGCATCATCGATCTATTAGAAAAAAACAGACATACAGAATGGATCGACATTCACAACATGAAAATCCAGCAATTTGGCGCCTCTCTCCACATCGATGCCCACATCACTCTGCCTTGGTATTACAGCCTTCGGGATGCTCATAACGAAATGGAAAAAGTCATTCTCCTTTTAGCCAAAAACACAAAAAGAACGGTTGAATTTAATTTCCACATGGATGACTGCAGACCGATTTCCTGCCCCGTTTGTCAGATTATGGACTGCCCCGTTCGTGAAAAACCTTTTACTAAAAAAGTAAAATGGACTGCAGAAAATGTGACTAGAGTTGAAAAGCATACAATTAACTAGTTTTTTGACTTCAAGTAATAGTATTTTTAGGAGCTATTTCCGGCTCTCCGCTCATACTCCTCACACTGCCGCTTACCTATAGCTACTCTAATCTGCCAACGCTTGCTGTGGGGTAACCGCTGCGATCCAGGCTATCACAACGTTTCCTCAATATGATTAAAGAAAGGTGTACAGGTTCAAATCTTCGATGCACCGTTATTTAGAAATCAATTCCTTATAATTCAACTTAGGAATTTAGCTTTTATAAACTTTGGTCGCTTCTAAGTAACATCTGCTTCCTGTAATAAAACAGCGGAACAATCAAAAGCAAAATCAAAGGCTGTATCACAAATCTTCTCATATAAAAAGAAAAAAGATATCCTATTTGAAACTTATCATGAATACAATATATGTAAATAGGGAAAGTTATGACAAAAATAATTGAGATTAAAAGGGCTCCTTGTATCGTCCAATGTTTATTTTTAAACAAAAAATGAATGATAAGACATGAGAAAAAAAGGTTTAAAATAAATCTGAAAACATGACTGAAAATCAATTTCAACCATTCAAATTCAGGAAGAGGAATATTTTTATTCGCTATGTGAAAATAATCGAGAAAGGGATCATAAAAAATACGGTCTTCAAGTATTCTTACACCGAAAAGCCCACAAACTCCGACAGCAATTAAGAACCAATTAAGAATTTTCATTTTTTAAGGCAAAAAATTTAATCCATACAAGCCAAAGAATTACTACACTCCCATAAATAACTGCAGGAAAAAAATAATCATGCGCTATTTTATTATATTCTGGATAATCTCGGGTTACAATATTTAGTACAACAATTCTCAAAACATTCATAATGTAAAGCGCAACAAGCCCAGCCAAAACAAACACGAATGTTTTAGTTCCTTTATAAAAAGCAAAAACAAAAGCTATAAAAAGAATTATTACAGAAACAGCATTACAACCTTCCACCATTCTCGTTACCGTCTTATTTTTAACGTAAAAATACATCTGCTCATTAGGAATATCATCATACAGTCGTGAAGGATAATTTAATGCATTCTGCAGAAGTACAACATGATCAGCAATCAACCGGGAAAAAGGATCTAGCCCTTGTGCTTTAAAGCTGTTCAGATAAAACTGATACCCAAAAAGCAGCACCAAATAAATGATGATGAATCGCAACAGAATTCCCAAAACAGGCTTAAAGTCCTTTAGCATAATGCAAAGATAAAAATTCAACTGTAAATTAGTATATTTGTTTCATATTATGACTTCTGAAAACGCAAAAAGATTTTTTGAAAACCATTTTGGCGAAAAATCAACTGAATTTGTCACATTAGCTCAAAGCGGTTCTGCAAGAGTCAATTTTCTGGCTCAAAATCAAACCGGAAAATATATCATTACCTACAACGAAAACATTCCGGAGAATGAGAGTTTTCTTTACTTTTCAAAAATCTTTTCAGATTTAAATCTCAATACTCCGCAAATATTTACAGTTTCTAATGACAGGAAAATCTACATCCAGGAGTTTTTGGGAAGTCAAACTTTTTCAGATATCATTGCGAAAGAAAGTTTATCAGAAAATGTACAATTTTTGGTAAGACAGACTTTAGAAAAACTTTTTAATCTGCAAATTCTCACACAGGACAAAATAGATTTTACCCAGACTTTCGAATATGAAAGTTATGATGAATTACCTGTCATGCACGATTTATACTATTTCAAAAATTTTATTGCTGATGTTTTGGAGTTGGAATATCATAAATCTACTTTATTAAAAGAATTCAAAAAACTCGTCAACCTCATCGAAAATCTTGAGCCAAAAGGTTTAATGATTCGTGATTTCCAAGCAAGGAATATTATGGTGAATGACAAGAATGAAGTTTCATTTATTGATTATCAATCGGCAATGAAAGGCCCTTTGATGTACGATGTGATTTCTTTTCTGTTTCAGGCAAAAGCGAATTTTTCTGAAGATTTTAAAAACGAAATGCTCGAATTTTACATTGAACAGTTTGAAAATAAAGAAATTCAATCTCAACTAAAGAATTCGGTTAAACCAATTCAATTAATGAGATTTTTACAGGTTTTGGGAGCTTATGGTTTCCGTGGTCTGATCCAGAAAAAGCAACATTTCATTGCAAGCATCGGCAAAGGAATCGAAAATATTACAGCATTTTCAAACAATTGGGAAGAAATGAAAAATTATCCTGAGTTGAAAAAAGTAATCAATCAATTGAGTTTAAATAAAACAAAATCTAAAATTGAAGAGATACTGAACCATTAAGATTGATTTAAGAAGTTAAGATTATTAAGAATGATAACAAAAAAGGATGTTACTCAATTATCATATGAAATCACTGGACTTGCAATAAAAGTCCATAAAACATTAGGACCTGGTTTATTGGAAAGCATGTATGAAGAATGTTTGAAAATTGAATTATTAAAAAATGGTTACGATGTAAAACAGCAACTTTACACTACCATTAATTATGAAGGAGTGACCATTGAAACAAAGTTAGTAGTTGATTTACTAGTTAACGATTTGATTATTTTAGAACTTAAAGCGGTGGAAGAAATATTACCAATTCATGAGGCTCAACTTTTAACTTACATGAAAGTTCTAAAAAAACCACAAGGACTATTAATTAATTTTTTCACCGATAATATCACAAAATCATTGCGACCTTTTGTCAATGAATATTTCAAAGAACTCCCCAACTAAATCTTTTGATTTATCAAAAAGCTTAATTAAACTTAACTCCTTAATAGAATCTTAATGGTTCAAATAATAAGTTATAGTAATCAATTATAAAAAAATAAAATATGCTACACATAGACATCCACAGTTTTTCATACAAAAAAGGAGGCATTCCCAAAGACGATTCAGGTAACGGAGGCGGTTTTACCTTCGATTGCCGCGGAATTTTAAACCCTGGAAGAGTAGAAGAATATAAAATCCAGACAGGAAACGACATCGGTGTTCAGGAATATCTTGAAACGAAAACCGACATGCCCAAATTTTTAGAGTTGGTGAAAAGCATGGTTTCCATTAATATCGACAATTATTTGGGAAGAGGTTTTGAAAACTTACAAATCAACTTCGGATGCACTGGCGGACAACACAGATCGGTTTATTCTGCCATCAAAATTGCTCATTTTATTGAAGAAAAATATGGTCATCAGGTAGAAGTAAGTCTGCACCACGATGAACAGCACCAACTAAATAATAAATGATGATTGATAATTTATAAATGATTATTTAAAAACTATTTATTTCTATCAATTATTATTCATCTATTATCAATAATAAAAATGAAGACATTAATTTTTGCAGCAGGAAAAGGAACCCGACTGAAACCCTTTACAGATCATCATCCGAAAGCTTTGGCTAAAGTAAACGGCATTCCGCTTTTGGAAAGAAATATTATCTATCTGAAAGGTTTTGGAATTACCGATTTTGTGATTAACGTACATCATTTTGGTGAGCAAATCGTAGATTTTCTAAAGAAAAACAATAATTTCAATTGTAAAATTGAAGTTTCAGATGAGTCTGAAGAACTTTTGGAAACTGGCGGTGGTTTGGTTTTTGCTAAAAAATTCCTTGATCATGGTGAAGATTTTATCATCATGAATGCAGATATTCTTACCGACATTAACATAAATAATTTAGTAGAATACCACAAGAAGATTAAAGATTTTGCTACTTTAGCAGTATCAGACAGAGAAAGTTCGCGAAAATTGTTGTTCAATGACGATTTGGTTTTAAGGGGTTGGCTTAATGTGCAAACAGGCGAACAACGATTGGCAGAGTTTAACAAGGGATTTAAGCCATACGCATTCAGTGGTGTACACTGCATTAACCCGATTATTTTTGACAAAATAAAACGAACAGGGAAATTTTCTGTGATGGAAGAATATCTGGATCTGATGCAGACCGAAAAAATTCATGGGTTTCTGCACGACAGTATTCTTATCGATGTAGGAAGACCGGCATCTGTAATAGAAGCCGAAAAATATTTTAAATAAAAGACAATGGGAATTGAAGGAAGCAGGGATGAAAGTTTACAAAATCCTGAATTAGACATCAACGAATCAATATTACACAATAGTTTCAGACAAAAAACATGGGACGAGATCGTAACCAAAGACAGCTGGATGGTTTTCAAAATCATGGCAGAATTTGTGGATGGCTATGAAAGAATGGCAAAAATTGGACCCTGTGTTTCTATTTTCGGATCAGCAAGATTAAAGCCTGAAAGTAAATATTATCAGATGGCAGCTGAAATTGCCGAGAAAATCACCAAAATAGGTTTTGGAATCATCACCGGGGGCGGTCCGGGAATTATGGAAGCCGGTAACAAAGGTGCTTTCAATGCGCAGGGAAAATCTATAGGCCTCAATATTGATTTACCCTTTGAACAGCATTTCAATCCCTACATCAATAAGATGTACTCGCTTAATTTCGATTATTTCTTCGTAAGAAAAGTGATGTTTGTAAAGTATTCTCAGGGATTCATTGTGATGCCGGGAGGTTTTGGAACTTTGGATGAACTGACGGAGGCGATTACTTTAATTCAAACCAATAAAATCGGAAAGTTCCCTATCGTTTTGGTGGGATCAGAGTTTTGGGGCGGTTTGCTTGGTTGGTTTAAAGATACTTTGCTAAAAGAAGGAATGATTTCGGCAGATGATCTTGAGCTTTACCGTGTGGTAGATACAGCAGACGAAGCTGTGGAACACATCAAAGCTTTTTATGAGAAGTATGCAGTGAATGTTAACTTTTAATTGGCATTATATTTGAGCAACCTACATTTACTAAGATGATTAACAATCAATAAATTAAGATGAAAAAATTTTTATACATATCGGGTGTTCTATCACTATTTGTACTCATGAGTTTCATGGCGGCAGATTTCTTCTCATCAATGACGAAAGTCGATTATATTGACGGCAGCAAAACGCTGAAGTTTACAACAAAGATGAATACCAGTCATATTTCGGATGCCATCAAAATCAACCGCAGCACGGCAGGTTTTGAAGCCGAAGTCAAGAAATATGTAAACAACAATTTTGATGTTTATGTAAATGGTTCTCCCAAAACCCTTACTTTCACAGGAAGTCAGGTAAGCGGAGAAACTGTATGGGTCTATTTTGAAACAAGTGGTGTTTCGGAGGTGAGTAATTTGAAGATTAAAAATACAATTCTTTTAAGTGCCTTCCCAAAACAAATTAACCTTGTAAATATTGCCTACAAAGGATCTCAAAAAACGATGAATTTCCAAAGAGGAAAAGAGGTGAATGAGGTTTCTTTTTAATAAGAATTTTTAGTTTAAACTATATGACCACTGCTTTTTGCTGTGGTTTTTTTTATTATCTACATTAAATTTATGTTATTGGAAATCGAATTCAGTACACAGCATTACTTTGATAAATCATAATAGGTTACTGATAAATAAATCTATGAACAAAAAAAGGGAACCACATCAATGCAGTTCCTTTTTCTTTTTAAATTTTCTAATATTACAATGCCTGAATATTATCTAATTGCAGTGTAGTTGTCACACCACCTGCAGTACCTGTATATTCAAAAAGAATATATCCATTACCAGTTAAGGTTGCAGGAATATTGTAGGTACCTGCAGGAGTTAATGTTCCATACCCAGTAGCCGGAGCCTGAGGAATTGTAAATTCTGAAGTAATATCAGTTTTCGTAACTGTAGAGATGTCACTCAATGCAGTGTAATTGGTAGTATAATAAACTTTCAAAGCATTACCATTAAAGAAACCTACGTTTACATCAAATTTAAACTGACTTGCAGCTGTAAAATCGATCGGCACTGCAAAATATGTTACATAGCTACCAGATCCTGCATTTGCAGAAAGCTGAATGTATTTATTGCTGCTGAATGTTTTTAATTGCCAATAACGGTTTCCGATTAATGGGTCGTTCACATATTTTGGATAAACCTCTAAATTAGTAGGGTTTGTAGCATAACTTTCAAAGTTTTCAAGGAAGCTTCCTGAGAACGCAATAGTAGTACCTCCTTTTGGTGGTGCAGAATCTAGCCTTGTTCCTGCAAAATTAAGATCACTGGTTTTTCTGATCAGCATTTGCCATGTTGAAATATAACGGCTCACTACGAATGTGGCATTACCATTTCCTTTAGGCAATAGTTTTGAACCTTCTGAGAAAAACCCAGAGTTTCTCACTGTTACAGTGTTTCCTGTTGCATCTTCCAATGTTCTGTCTGTATCAACACCTGCTCCTGCAAGATAATCAATAAACGTTTTATTTACCGGGATAATGTCTCCGGTAGCAAACTGTACATTAGGAACCGTTACCAACATATTGATATACTGCGCATCTTTAGCTGCAGCCAAACTAGCAAGTTCTACTGGTTTTAGAGGCAAAACTTCAAGTCCGTTACCATTACAAACTCCGGAAATATATCTGCTTACCAAAACTCCCGGAATTCTTCCGATGTCGAAAGAAGGATCTACAGAACCTATTTTTACAACACCTCTATCTGTACCTAATCTCAAACCATTAGCATTGATTCTGATATGAGCTCCCACCGGAAAGTCTGCATAGTTACTTGCCTTATCAACTTCAATTTGTAATGCTGCCGTTGGGTTTTCAGCTTTATCTTGGAAAGAAATTGTTTTATAAAAGTTACCGTTTTCATCAGAAGAGGTTACGTAACCGTCAAAAATTTGGTCTGTAGTAATTAGCACATAACCTGTAGCTGGTGCTTGTGCTTTAAAAGCAGCCAATGTTGTCGTAGTATTAGCAAATTTGTTGTTACAGTTGATAGGTGGCGTTTCCCACTCGTCTTTCTGTACACAAGAAGTAAGAGAAATTGCAGCAAACGCAGCTCCTGTTACAATACTTAAGTATTTTTTTATATTCATCTTAATTATTTTTAATTGTAATTTTTAAAATCTAAATTGTAGGTTTACGAAGTAAGATCTTCCTTGAGTGTACCAATATTTCGGAGCAAACAATGTCATTTCTCTGTCATTATCTTGTCTGAAATCTGGGAATTTAGCATTTCTTGTTTGTTCAAATCCTCCTGTAATATATCTTGTATTATCAAATACATTATTTACGGTTGCAGAAATCAACACATAATATTTACCAATTACCCAAGATTTACCCGCATTTACATTAAAGAAAAATGCTGAAGGCAATTTATTTGGTTCTAAAACTCTTCTTAGTTCAGATTCAGAAAGATCATAATAAGGAGTTCCTGAATTATTATTCTGAATAAAAGATTCAGTTCTGATTAACGCTGAAGGATCTAAGTAGTTATCATCTAAATAATTCCAGTTTGCACCTGCCCACCAATATTTTGGAGAATTATACCTTAAACCTAATGAATACGCTTGCTGAGGAGTTCCGCCCTGACGGTAATTTTTGATGTATGCTTTTCCTAAGTTTACATAAGAAAGCCCGTTTGAGAAAGTTCCCGTTGCATCAGAAGCAAAGTAAGTTACAGGATCATTTTGATAAGTAAATTGTCCTACACTCGCTAAACCTTGTACAGATAAAGTAGGAATAACTTTCACATCAATACCTAATTCTGCGCCCAGATTTCTTCTTTTCACATCAGTCATTACCTGAGTTACAAAAGCACTCTGTACCATTGTCTGATTACCTTCAGAATCAGAATTATTAAGCTGAATTCCGTCTGCAAAGAATCTCTGTACCGTAGTTTCGTTGCTTGAGTTAATCAAATACCCTGTCAATCTTAACTTTAAGAATGGTGAAGAAATCACGTAGCTTAAATCATTCGCACTGATTACCATATTCTGAACATTCGGCGCAACAGAACCATTTACTCTAGGATTGATAAACAAATCTTCTAAATAAGGACTTTGCGAAAAGTAAGCTCCATTATAAACAAAGAAATTTCTTCCGTCTATTCTGTAAATTGCCTGCCCCTTCAAACCGTAATTCCAGAAGTTATAATCTTTACCTTTTCCGAATGAATCTTTGTATAAATAATGATTAAACAAACCTTCTCTGCTTGAAGATGAATATCCTGCCATTGCAGAAACAAAAACATCAAATTTACCTGTAGAAAGTTTAATCCCCGGATTTATTTTAAATTCTTGTCTTCTGAAAATGTAGTCGTAAGTCATTTTATCACCTACCTTTTTCGTTACATTTTCTTCACCTTCGTTGAACAACCCTGATTTCCCAGGCTGGTTTGTAGCAGCAAAAGGATCACGGTTTAAAACAAAATCTGCCCCTAAAAGATCATTTACTTCTCTATATTGCTCAGAGCGGTAGTTTTGATAAGAAAGGTTTAATAAAAATTTGGTAGTATCATTAAAGTTGTGAGTAAAATGAGTTGCAGCATTGAAGATTTTATCATCGCTTACATCATTTACAAGATAATATAAAGCTCTTCTGCCAGTCTGTCCGTAGTAACTTCCTGCTGGTTGTTGCATATTTCTTCTGTACAGATTATCCCAATTAAGCTGAGTAATATTTGGGTCGGCGTTTTGCCAAGCTGCTAAAGAAGTTTGATAAGCATCCTGAGCTGTTGTCTGTGACACACCTTGAGGAGGTGTAACGGATGCATTAGGATCCAAAGAATCATAATAACTTGGTAAATTTCTGTAGTAAGTTGGCGAAGGATTCTGTACATTCTGCCAATCTAAACGAGAACCTTTATCTTTCCCGAATTGATAAGAAACTGATGTCCAAAGACTTGATTTTGGAGTAATCTTCCAGAAATCCTGAAGCTGGAAAATAGGCTGAAAACCTTTTCTCACTCTTTCACTTCTCTGTTTTCCATCCTGATATCCCCAATATGAATTATAGTGAACACCTCTGTAGTCATAAACCTCCTGCGTACTCGGACTTGAAGTAGATCTTCTGTAAGGAGCAGCAATAAAGTTGAATGTCATGCTGTGCTTGTCGTTGAATTTTTTCTCAATTCCTAAATACGCACCATATGCATCATAGAATGTACCTTCCTGAATCCCTTCTTCAGCCCATCTTCTTGCACCCATTACCGTAAATGCCCAACCTTTACTGTTCATTCCAGAACTGTATCTTAAAGATGTTCTATTTCTGTAGTTTCTGTTGGTAAGCGATTGTGTAAACTGGAATCCTTTTCTGTATTCGCTGGCTTTCGTGTTTTTGTAGATTACCGAACTGTTACCCCCGAAAGCATACTCTGACGGTGTATGGTTCTGAGAAATTTCAGGATATCTTGTAATCTCGTTAAGGCCTCCCCAGTTTCCAAAATCTACATTTCCGTTATCAGATTTGATCATAGAGACACCATTCAGCATAGTTTCTCCCATTCTTCCATCAATTCCTCTAGGTCTGAACCAATAAAAACCTAAATCAAAAGCTGCAATTCTACTGAAAACATCCATAGAAGACTGCAGTAAACCTACCGTAGAAGCCTGGCTGCTGTTGTCTTCATCATCATCACTTTCGATAATCGCCAATCCTTGATCGGCGCTTGTAAGACTAGAATTTAAAGTGAGAACTCCCAAATCCTTTCTTTTCTCATCACTGGTTACATCAAACTCCATTACTTTTGTTTCGTAATTGGGTTTTGTAATCACCAACTGGTAATGCCCCGGCATCAAATCTACAAGCTGAAAATAACCAATCTTGTCTGCCGTCACATCATTTTCCGTTCCTTTTACATCTACTTCAGCCTGTTCGATAGGCTTTCCTTGAGCATCTTTCAAATATGCAAAAACGGTGGTCTGTGCAAAATAAAAAGAAGCAGGAAGTAAAGTAAATAAAGAGACTAATGATAATTTTTTAATCATGCGTATATATACTTAGTTTTAATACTTTTAAGGTTAGTTTTCAACAAGTTAAAAACTTTTGGGGCACAAATTTAATAAAAATTTATATTTAATAATTTTTTTAACGTTATTATTTGTTAACATTGTTAATTTTCTATAATGTATCACAAATGTGTTTAATATTTAGATGATAAATTTATATTTAATTAAAATAGTATGAATTAAAAAAAAGTAAATTTGCAGATTAAATACTTGTAATATTCTAAGATGAAAAATTTTTTAAGCTTTGTGGCATTCATTTTTTCGATGATGATATTTGCACAACAAGGAAAAGTAAAAAGAGTTGCAGCCGTAGGTTTCTTAAATGTTGAAAACCTTTGGGACACCATTCGTTCTGCAGATTATATAGATGGAACTAAAGATAAAACCAATCCTGCATTTCATAGAAGCATACCATTAGATTCCATTAAGTTTTTGGAGGCAGAAAAGTATGAAGGACAGTGGAGCGACGGTTTGTTGGTAGGTAAAAAAGCGGTAAGATACCAAAGCGGTGCAGAAGAATTCACACCAGCCAGCGGAAAAAACTACAATACCAAAATCTACAAGAAAAAGCTCGAAAATTCAGCAAAAGTAATTGCTGAATTAGGTTCTCAATACACAAAAACAGCTCCTGCGGTGGTAGGGCTTATAGAAGTAGAAAACAGACAGGTCATTCTGGATCTTGTAAAGCAACCCGCTTTGTCAAAGTACGATTATGGTATCATACATTACAATTCGTACGATTACAGAGGAATTGATGTTGCTTTAATCTATCAAAAGAGAAGATTTACGGTTACCAATTCTCTAAAAAAAGAGTTGAAAGTATATGGTCCTGATGGAAAAAGAGAATATACGAGAGATATTTTGGTAGTTTCCGGAATTTTAGACAACGAAAAAGTAGCTTTCTTTATGAATCACTGGCCATCAAGAAGAGGTGGCGAGGCTGTTTCTTTACCTAAAAGAAATGCAGCAGCAGCATTATTGAAACAACAAATGGACAGCATCAGAACTGAAGATCCTGCAACAAAACTTTTTGCCATGGGAGATTTTAACGATGACCCAGTAAGTGCAAGTTTAAAAAATCATTTGAAAGCAGCTGCAAGTGAAAAAGATTTAAGTGACGAAAAACCTTATCTTAATCTAATGTATCCTTTGTATAAGAAAGGAATCGCTTCATTGGCTTATCAGGATGCACCCAATTTATTTGATCAGATTATTGTATCTAAAAATTTAGTCTTAGATAAAAATCCAAAAGAATATTCTGTTTATAAAGCTGAAGTTTATGCTCCTGCATATTTAGTAAACAAAGAAGGAAATTACAAAGGCTACCCTTTCCGATCTTGGAATGGCGACCAGTTTACAGGCGGCTACAGTGACCACTTCCCGGCGTTTGTTATTTTACAGAAAGAACCATAAAACATAAAGCACTCATAAACGAGTGCTTTTTTTGTGTAACTTTATGATTATGAAAAATTTAATCTTAATTATAATCTTTCTCATTATTCCGTTGAAGTTTACTGCACAATCTTTACCTAAAAATGAAAAAGAAGAATCTGCAATGAAACCTGAGAAAAATAATGACGGCGAATGGGAACTCACTGTGATTGATACTCAGTTTGATTATTTTTTGAACGCCATCGCTCAACCCATCAATCAATATTCTGAATCTACATTAAAAAACAGAAACAGAACGCTTGTTATAGAATGGAATTCTTACTACACTTCTGGAAGATACAGAAACGTGATAGAATCTGCAATTGATTATGACCCGAGAGAAAACTACGGAATTAAGTTCGAATATAAACTGTATCAGGTTTTCGCCTACGTCAACTGGAAATATAAACTCAGAATGAACGGTCTTGCAGCATCAGATGCCACAAGATTTTAAACAAAAAAGGTTCAGAAAATTCTGAACCTTTTTATACCTCAATTAAAGATAATTATTTATTAAATAACTCTTCAACTTTATCCCAGTTAACTACATCAAAGAATGCAGCTACATAATCAGGTCTTCTGTTTTGGTAATTTAAATAATAAGCATGTTCCCAAACGTCTAATCCTAAAACCGGAGTTCCTTTAGCATCAGCTGTTGGCATCAACGGGTTATCCTGATTTGGAGTAGAAGTTACAGATACAGATCCGTCTTCGTTCTTAACTAACCAAGCCCATCCAGAACCGAATCTTGTTTTTGCAGCTTCAGAAAAATCAGTTTTGAATTTCTCAAGACCACCATAGTTTTCGATAGCAGCTTTTACGCTTCCTACTGGTTCTTTGCTTCCGCCAGGAGTTAAAATCTCCCAGAACAATGAGTGATTGAAGTGACCTCCGCCATTATTTCTAACAGCAGGTTTTTCAACACCGTTTCTGCAGATATCTTCGATAGACAATCCTGCAAGATCAGTACCTTCAATCGCTTTATTTAAATTATCGATGTAAGCCTGGTGGTGCTTTGTATGGTGAATCTCCATAGTTTTTGCATCAATTGTAGGCTCAAGAGCATCGTACGAATATCCTAATTTTGGTAATTCAAATGACATAAGTTTAATTTTTAATGTTAATATGTAAATTTAGCCAATATTTAAGCCAATATCAACAATTGCAGATTATTTTAATAAATCTTTAACATTGATACTTTAATTTAAAATTTTGAACTGTATTCAAATAAAAAAAGCACAGACCTCAATCTGTGCTTCGTATAAACAATATTAACGTATGTCTATCTATTCATAGACATTAAAAATTCTTCGTTGTTCAGAGTTCCTCTGATATTTTTGTTGACAAATTCCATCGCTTCGATAGGATTCATTTCTGAAAGATATTTTCTGAAAATCCACATTCTCTGTGAAGTTACCTCATCCAGCAATAGATCATCTCTTCTTGTACTTGAAGAAACCAAATCAATAGCAGGATAAATTCTTCTGTTGGCAATTTTTCTGTCTAACTGAAGCTCCATGTTTCCGGTACCTTTGAATTCTTCAAAAATAACCTCATCCATTTTAGAACCAGTATCAATCAATGCCGTTGCAATAATCGTCAATGATCCTCCGTTTTCGATTTTTCTTGCTGCACCAAAGAATCTTTTGGGTTTATGTAGAGCGTTAGCATCTACACCACCTGAAAGCACTTTTCCTGATGCCGGAGTTACCGTATTGTAAGCTCTTGCTAATCTTGTAATTGAATCTAATAAAATAACCACATCGTGACCACATTCTACCATTCTCTGAGCTTTCGCAAGAACTAGGTTAGCCACTTTTACGTGTTTATCGGCAGCCTCATCAAATGTAGACGCAATTACTTCAGCATTTACACTTCTTTCCATGTCGGTAACTTCTTCAGGACGTTCGTCGATCAAAAGCACCATCATATAAACTTCCGGGTGATTGGCTGCGATAGAATTAGCAATATCTTTCAGCAACATTGTTTTACCGGTTTTTGGCTGGGCAACAATCATCGCTCTCTGACCCTTTCCAATCGGTGCAAATAAATCGACGATTCTTGTAGACATCGTAGAATTATCTCCTGAAAGATTAAATTTCTCTTCCGGGAAAAGCGGAGTTAAATATTCAAAAGCAACACGATCCTTGATAAATGCAAGATCGCGTCCGTTAACTTCTGTTGGTTTTAATAAAGAAAAATATTTTTCACCTTCTTTTGGCAAACGTACAATACCTCTTACAGTATCTCCTGTTTTTAACCCAAAATTTCTGATCTGTGCAGTAGAAACATACACGTCATCTGGTGAAGAGATATAACTGAAATCTGATGAACGTAAAAATCCGTAGTTATCAGGCAGAATCTCTAAAACACCTTCAATGCTTACCATTCCGTCGAAATTGAACTCTTTTCTGGATTCATTTTCTTCCTGTCTGTCAGAATTTCTGTTCTGATTTTGATTAGGATTTTGGTTTTGATTAGGGTTGTTTTGGTTAGAATTCTGATTTTGATTATTGTTCTGATTTCTGTTTTGAGGATTTCCACCGTTTTGCTGTGGATGGTTTGGACCTTTTTGGTTCGGATTCTGACCTTGTTGTTGTTGAGGTCTTTTAGGTCTTTCTTCTCTCGTCTGTGCTTGTGCAGGAGCTGCGGCAGCTACTTGAGAATCTGTATTTGTCGGAGTTTCTTCTTTTTCCTGAGTTTGTTCTTCAGAAGTATTGGTAGGAGCTACTCTTTTTCTTTTTTGTTTTGAAGCATTATTTGCAGGTCTTTCTTCTACAGCACCTTTTGCAGGTTCTTTTATGATTGCCTCTGCAATAACTTCTTTCTCGTCTGTTGCTTCCTCAGTTTTGGCAGGTTCTGCTTCTTCTTTAGGAGTTTCTGTGGCAACTTTTGGTCTTGCCGGTTTTTTGGGTGCTGGTTTTTTAGGAGCAGTTTTCACCACTTTTTCTGCTGCAGCAGGTTTTTCTTCAGTTTCAGTGTTGCTTTCTGTAGTATTGAAGTAATCTTTTGCAACTTTAGGGTTGGAAGCCTGAAAATCAAGAACTGCGAAGATTTTATCATTATCTGTGCTGTTTCTTGCAACCTTAACGCCCAAATCTTTGAGGATTTTAGTCAATTCCGTTACGGATTTTGACCTTAACGTTTCTATGTTAAACATATATAAAGTAAAAATGTAATTAGTTGTGAGTAAGAAAAGTAAGTCCGGTGACTTTTGTTTTCAAGTACATTGTATAATGCAAATCTACACTTATTTTTGAATTGTGCAAAATTTATGTTATTTTTGCTGAGAATTTAAAATTCTATGTTACAGAGAATACAAACTATTTGGATTTTGCTATCCGTTCTGGCGGCGGCATTCCTATATATTACAGGGCAGGATGTAGAAGTTTTCGGAAATGTTCCGATTATCAGCATCGCATCTATTGTTTTGGTTTTGATAGGCGCATTCAGTTTGTTTAGCTTTAAAAACAGAAAAAGACAAATCATGCTGAATAACATCAGCATCATTATAAACGCTTTGTTGATTGGTATATTGGTGTATTGGGTACAAAACTTATCCGGAGGAATAGATTTTCCTGAGAAGGGTATTGAGCCGGTTTTCCCATTGATTGCGGTAATTTGTTTTTTTATAGCAAATGTTTTTATCAAAAAAGATGAGAGGCTCGTAAAATCTGTAGACAGACTCCGATAACCTAACAATGATTTTTTTTGAGTAAGAACAGCTTCTTTTGGAGCTGTTTTTTTATTGGTTTAATAGTCAAAAATAGTTGGTAAAATTCTTTGTATTGCCGATTGTTACTGATGATTTAGAAAGTTTATTGAACTTTGTTTCAATAAACTTTTTTTATGGCTGGAAATTCAAAAAAAATCGTTGTTGGAGTTGCGAAAGTCTGGATGTGATTTCTTGGGGAAAGCAAAATGGTAAGCGTCGTTTTAAATGTAAAAATTGCGGCATTTGTTTTACTTCAGAAAATAAATCTGTGAGCCTAAAAAACAAAGAAATTTGGTTTAGAAAATGGATTGTCGGTAAACAGACTTATGAGCAGATTTCCGCAGAATCAGGGTATTCGGTAAGTACTCTTCAGCGGTATTTTAATGTGATGCTTAGCAAAGCGCCAAAACTCAATTACAGCCAGAACAAGGAGGCTTATTTGCTGATTGACGGCACTTATTTCTCAAATGATCTGTCTGGTGGTTTATAGAGACAATGTTTTTAAGCAAACCCAACTTTACAGAATTACTGACGGAGAGCATTATGAAGAATTGAAAGAGGATTTGGAAAACATTCTGAATTTAAGAATAAAAATAGGCGGGATAACCTGCGATGGCGACAAATCTCTACTGAAAGCCATCCGAAAAGTCTGCCCGAAAGTTCCTGTTCAGAGATGTTTGGTGCATATTCAGAGAATGTGCAAAATATGGCTTTCAGCTTATCCAAAGTCTGCAGCGGGTTTTGAGTTACGTGAAATAGTCTGCAAGATTCATTTTATTGACAATGAAGCTAAAAAGCAGTATTTGATCAAAGAATTTTTGGATTGGTCTGAGAAAGATAAAGATTTTTTGAATGAAAAATCATACAGCCAGGAAACCGGAAGATATTGGTACACGCACAAGATGGTAAGAAGATGTTTTTCGGTTATCAGAAAGGCTTTACCCAATATGTTTACGTTCCTGCAAAATTCTAAAATTCCGAAAACAACAAACGGCATAGAGTCTTTTTTCGGTCATCTGAAAGGTCATCTCAATATTCATCGGGGACTTACCAAAAGTCGAAGAAAAAAGTTTATCCAATAGTATCTTTTTTATAAAAATCTAAAGTCGTAAAGGTTTTTTAAGCCATAGAGCTGTTCCAATAATTTGCAAAAAAAGGATGGCAAAAGCCATCCTCTAAACTATTGTTTACAGCGTTGATTGTATTGCTGATGAGTTGCTCCTCAGCATTGCTCATTTCCTCTTCCAATCAACCGTCAAATATTACGAATTATTTTTGTGAAAAACACCAACTATCTTTGACCACATTACCTTTTTATTTCTTATTTAAAGTGAAGACTCATAAATTTTCTGAGATGTATCAGTTTTGTTTTAAATTTGTCTCAGATTCAATTTTAAATATATTTTCCATTAATCTTAATGCAACATTTCACATAAAATTGCGACAGATTCAATTAAAATAAATATTCAATATGAAAAAACTAACCTACCTTATTCTATCTTTATTCTCTGCAACAACTTTTGCACAGGAAGTATCTACAGAAAGAATTAAAACGGTGATCTCTACTTTGGCTTCAGACGAAATGAAAGGCAGAGAAATAGGAACTCCTGAAAATGATAATGCAGCGAATTATATTGCAACACTTTTTAAAGAAAACAATTTAGAATACTGTACCGGAAATTCGTATCTCGTTCCTTTTGATTACAAAGGAAAAACCGCATACAACGTTTGTGGAATCAAAAAAGGGAAATCTGAGAAAACTTTAGGCTTTTCAGGTCACTTTGATCATATCGGAGTGAGTAAAAAAGGAGGTGAAGATATCATCTACAATGGTGCTGATGACGATGCCAGCGGAATTACAACTTTGGTAGGAATAGCTGATTACTTTAAAGATAAAAAACCTGAGTTCTCTATGGTTTTCATGGCATTTAATGGCGAAGAAAAAGGTATGCTTGGCTCGACAGCGATTGCTGAGGATAAAGGTTTAGATAAAATTTATAAAAATCTTGCTGCCCTTTTTAATTTTGAAATGGTTGCCACAGAATCTGAATTTGGAAAGAATGCAGTATTCATCACAGGTGACGAATTTTCTGACCTTGATGAATTGTTTAATCAAAATGCTGTAAATGAGTTAAAAATATACCCTGATCCTTATGCATCAGAGCAATTATTCTACAGATCAGACAATGTGAGTTTTGTGAAGAAAAAAATCATTGCGCATTCTATCTCTACGGCAGATATGAGCAAAATTAAGCATTATCATCAACTGAATGATGACATTAATGTTGTAGACTTTGATAATCTTACCCAGTTGATTAATAATTTCGGGAAGACTTTAGAAAAATTAAACACAAAAAACTTCAATCCGAAGTATAATGATAAAGTAAAATTCAATTAAAAACGTCTTATCATTATATTTTAATTAATTTTGCTATCCAATTTTATTGAATGAACGAATATAAAAAAATACTAAAATTCGCAAGACCCCACCGTAAGTACATTTATGGAAGTTTGTTTTTCAACTTACTGTATTCTGCATTTCAAATTGCTTCTTTAGGTACTATCCTGCCAGTTTTGGGAATGCTTTTCGGAACTATCAAACCAGAGAAATATGAATCTGCGCCCGTTTACTCCGGAGACATTATAGACTTTTTTACTTTTTTAAAGGAATACTCCAATTATTATGTTCAAAGTTTAGTTACGGAGTATGGCTCTTTGAAGGTACTGGCATGGCTTTGCGTTATCACCGCAGTTATGTTTCTGCTACGAAATATTTTCCGTTATTTAGGTTCATTCCTTTTGATTAATTACCGGGTAGGAGTTACCAAAGACCTTCGTGGAGCGATGTACAGAAAAATTCTTTCTCTTCCTGTTTCTTTTTTTACAGAAAGCAGAAAGGGAGATATGATGTCTCGTATGTCAAATGATGTAGGTGACGTTGAGGGCAGTATATTGGGAAGCTTAGTAGATCTTATCAACGCTCCTTTTATGTTAATCAGCACATTGGTTACTTTGTTTTTCTTGAGTCCGGAAATGACTCTTTTTTCCCTCCTTGTGCTTCCTATAATGGGAACGATGATTGCCCTTATTGGAAAAAGCCTTAAAAAGGATTCTCATGAAGCTCAAAACGAGATGGGAAATATTTTCTCAATCGTTGATGAAACATTAAAATCTAATAAGGTAATAAAGATTTTCAACGCTGAAAAAATTATGAACAACCGTTTTATGCAGTCGATGCAAAAATGGATCAACAGCTCAATAAGCCTCGGAAGAAAAAAAGAATTAGCATCGCCTATGAGCGAATTTTTAGGTTCAGTAACTTTCTTAATTATCGCATGGTATGGTGGAAAACAAATCATCGTAGATCAAAGCATTTCACCAGCTGATTTTCTTGTTTTCTTAGGTATTTTCTTTCAGATTTTACCACCTATGAAAAGTTTGTCAACCTCTATTTCGAACGTTCAGAAAGGAGAAGCTTCTCTAACAAGAGTTTTGGAAATCCTTGATGCTGACATTAAAATTGAAGAAGTTGCAGAACCTGTTTCAATTTCTAACCTTGATGCTCATATTGAGTTCAAAAATATTGGTTTCTACTATGATAAGTCTAATTTAATTCTGAAAAATTTTAATTTAAAAATACCTAAAGGAAAAACTGTAGCACTTGTAGGACAAAGCGGAAGTGGTAAAACAACTATCGCTAATCTTTTGGCAAGATTTTACGATGTTTCTGAAGGTGAAATTTTAATCGACGAAACCAACATTAAAAATTTAAAACTTACTGAGTACAGAAAGCTGTTGGGAATGGTAACTCAGGAATCTGTTCTCTTTAATGATACAGTTTATAACAATATTTTGATGGGGAAACCTGAAGCTTCCAGAGATGAAGTGATTGCTGCAGCTAAAATTGCCAATGCAGACTTATTTATCACTCAGCTTCCAAATGGTTACGATACCAACATCGGAGACGACGGAGGGAAGTTATCTGGCGGACAAAAACAAAGAGTTTCTATCGCAAGAGCGGTTCTCAAAAATCCACCAATCATGATTTTGGACGAAGCAACCTCTGCTTTGGATACAGAATCTGAAAAATTTGTACAGGATGCTCTTGAGAAGATGATGGAAAACAGAACATCATTAGTAATTGCTCACCGACTTTCAACTATCCAAAAAGCAGACTGGATCGTTGTAATGGAGAAAGGCGATATTATGGAGCAAGGAACTCACCAGGAACTTATGGCAAAACGAGGAACCTATCACAAGCTCGTAGAGCTGCAAAATTTTGACTAATTAAATCTTTTTAAATTTATTTAAAATGAACCCCATACAAGAGTACTTCTTCAGAATCAACGAACCTGAGCGAAGTACTCTTTTGTTTTTAAGAAAGAAGATTCTAGAATCTGATCCTGAAAACATTACTGAAACTTTAAGCTTCGGACTTCCATTTTTTAAGTTTAAAAAGAAAATGCTGTGTTTTCTGTATTACAGCAAAAAGCATCAGAAACATTACATCAGCTTTTATCATGGTGACCGATTAGATTACCCCGAATTGATTTCAGAAGGCAGAAAGAAGTTTAAAATCCTTTTGATTGATATGGATGAGGATTTGCCTGTAGAATTAATATTGGAGTTAATCAATGAGGTTAAAAAGCAAATCAAATAACAATCAAAAATATCAATGTAGATCAAACTAAAAGACCACCTCTTTCGAGACGGTCTTTATCTATTTTTTGTAATTGCTAAATACTAATCTTTCATTCTGGCAATCACATCTATTCCTCCTTTGGTCTTATCACCAATTTTGCAGATGATCTCAGTATCCAATGGCAAGAAAATATCCATTCTTGAACCAAATTTAATGAAACCAAACTCATGTCCTGCTTTTGCTGCATCGCCTTCATTACAATAAAAAACAATTCTTCTCGCTACATATCCTGCAATCTGTCTGAAAACAACTTTATGATTCGTCATACTTTCTACAGCCACCGTTGTTCTTTCGTTTTCTGTAGAAGATTTCTCGTGCCAGGCTACCAGATATTTTCCGGGATGATATTTTTTATAAATTACATTTCCTGAAACAGGGTATCTACAAATATGAACATTCAACGGAGACATAAAGATAGAAACCTGAATTGCTTTTTCCTTTAAAAATTCAGTTTCTTCAACTTCTTTAATCATGACTACTTTACCATCAACAGGTGCTATGACATTTTCCGTATGATCTAAAATATCACGATTCGGAACTCTGAAAAACCAAAATACCAAAGCATAAATAACTAATATTGGTATGATGATTACAAGCGACCACATTTCCAGGAAATAGATAGCTACCGACGCAATTATTGCAAACAATACACTGGCAACTACGATGGTGCCTTTCGATTCTTTATGTAACTTCATGAGTTTATATAAATTTTTCTAAAATAAAATACAAATATACGACAGGAACGCAGATTAAAAAACTATCCAGCCTATCTAATACACCACCATGCCCAGGAATAATGTTTCCGCTGTCTTTTACCCCGAAAGTTCTTTTCAGCTGGCTTTCTACCAGATCTCCCAAAGGCGCAAATGCTGCAATCAGAAAACCAACAACCATCCAGTTTCCGCGAAGCTGTGGCTGATACATTTCAACAAAATAAGAAAAAAATAATGTAAGTACTACTCCACCGGCATACCCTTCCCAGGTTTTTTTAGGCGAAATCTTAGGTGCCATTTTATGTTTTCCAAAAAACTTTCCAACCAGATAAGCAAACGTATCACTGCTCCAAATTAAAATAAAAAGGAAAATGACTTCCAAAGAAAAATTGCTATCGTAAGAAGAATATTTAGGCAAACCTAAGGCAAATGAGAATGGTAAGGCTACATAAATTACTGTGAAAATGAGCTTCCCACTATCAAAATACAGTTCACTTGTGAATTTAAATAAAGTAACTACCGCAATCACAACTAGTGCCAACGCAAGGATTTCCGTTAACCTGAAATTGAAATAAAAGTCGTGATAGAAATACCGTTTAGAGAACATATAGAAAATAAGCAGGACAATGGGCAGAACTACCCACTTTTCGTAACCATTGCCAAATTTCATGATCTTGATGCACTCCCACGTTCCTACCAGCAAAAGAAAAGTGATCAATCCGTAATACAAATATTGCTGCTTTACAAGACCCGGCGAAATTTGATCGAGAAGCTGAGCTCCCAATGGCGTAGTACAGAGAATAATGACTGCAATGTAAACAATCCCCGAAATGGTTCTCTGAATAAGATTTTTGTCCAAAATTTAAAATTTAGATTGTTTCTAGTCTTCTAATAACAGCAGAAACAGCTTGGTATTATTGTTTGTTGCGGTATCTAGCTTAGAATGATTTCCGCTTATTGAAGTAAGATTTTTGATGTTTCCGCTACGCTTTATTTTCCCCATTGCATCATTCAGATTATTAACGATCTGAGAAACGTTTGCCATCACAACAATTTTTGACGGAAGCCTTGAAGAGTGATAATGCAGAATATTATTATGAGAAAGCATTATTCTGCCGTCATACGCAATAAGATATTCGCAAGTGATAAATGCAGCATCGTTGACCGTTTCAAGTTGTTGTGTATGAGAAGCTTTTACAACATTCAAAAAATTTTGTAAATCTTTGTCACAACAAAACACAGAATTTATACCCTCAATCTTTAAGATCTGGTTTAATGTCTGCAAAGCTTCAGCTTCATCAGCACAATAATTAAAAAAACCTCCGGAATGGGTAAACAATTGGGCGAACTTATAATCAAGATCAGCGTTTTTCAGCGAATCTCCTAGCTTCTCCAGACTTTGCTTGTCATCTTCCTCAGGCTGATTAGTTAGTTTGCTTACAATTCTCTTAAATAAACTCAACTTAATGTATTTTTAGTCAACTTACTACAAAAATAGAAAATTAATTAGAATTGCTTCTAATAATATTGCTTTAAAATGAAAAAACCCGGCAATTTTACAATTACCGGGCTGTATTCAATTGAATATAAATATTTTAAAGCTGAGCAGGACTTTCTGGTGCCTGAATCTCACTTTCTTCTACTTTTTCATGGATTGGAATAGTATTCGTCACCGGTCTCTCTGTCAATTCAGGATCCCAAGCTCTTTTACCGAATATATCCTCAAGATCTTCACGGAAAATCACTTCTTTTTCTAAAAGTTTATTCGCCAAGGCATTCAGTTTATCTTTGTTTTCACTCAAGATTCTAACTGCTCTTTCGTATTGATGTTCAATAATCGCCTTGATTTCTGTATCAATTTTAGAAGCAGTAGCCTCAGAATAAGGTTTCCCAAAATTGTACTCTGACTGCCCCGAACTGTCATAGTAAGAAATATTACCAATATTAGGACTCAATCCGTAGATGGTAACCATTGCCTGAGCTCTCTTAGTTACTGTTTCCAGATCTGAAAGTGCACCTGTAGAAATATTATTAAATATAACTTGCTCAGCCGCTCTACCTCCCAATGTAGCACACATCTCGTCCAGCATTTGTTCTGTAGTGGTCAACTGTCTTTCTTCAGGAAGATACCAAGCTGCACCCAATGAACGCCCTCTCGGAACAATCGTCACCTTCAATAATGGAGAAGCATGTTCTACCAACCAAGAAATTGTTGCGTGACCAGCCTCATGGAATGCCACTCTTTTCTTTTCAGAAGGCTTGATGGCCATATTTTTCTTCTCAAGGCCACCGATAATTCTGTCTACAGCATCTAAGAAATCTTGTTTGTTAACAAATTCATGACTGTTTCTTGCTGCAATCAATGCTGCCTCATTACAAACATTAGCGATATCCGCTCCACTGAAACCTGGAGTTTGCTTTGCCAGGAACTCCCTGTCTATAGTCTCATCCAATTTGATCTTCTGTAAATGAACATCAAAAATCTCTCTTCTTTCGTGCAATTCCGGAAGATCAACATAAACCGAACGGTCAAAACGACCAGCTCTCATTAATGCCTTATCCAGAATATCAGCTCTGTTGGTTGCTGCCATTACGATTACGTTCACGTCGGTTCCGAAACCGTCCATTTCAGTAAGCAATTGGTTCAATGTATTTTCTCTCTCGTCGTTTCCGCCAGAGAAATTGTTTTTTCCTCTTGCACGTCCGATCGCATCAATCTCATCAATAAAGATAATTGCTGGAGATTTTGCCTTTGCCTGAGCAAACAAATCTCTTACTCTTGAAGCTCCTACCCCCACAAACATTTCCACAAAATCTGAACCTGACAGTGAGAAGAAAGGAACTTTAGCTTCACCTGCTACAGCTTTCGCCAATAAGGTTTTACCTGTTCCCGGAGGGCCTACCAAAAGTACCCCTTTAGGAATTTTACCTCCCAATTTCGTGTATTTTTCAGAGTTTTTCAAGAAATCTACAACTTCCTGCACCTCTTCTTTAGCTCCTTCTAATCCTGCAACATCCTTAAATGTTGTCTGAATTTTTTCTTTTTCGTCAAATAATTTGGCTTTAGATTTACCGATAGAGAAAATCTGTCCTCCCGGACCTCCGCCACTTCCCATTTTTCTGAAAAGGATGAAGTAGAACAATCCTAAAATCGTAATCCAGATAAGAGCCTGAATAAGAGCACCCATTAATGCACTCTCACCTTCTGCATAATCTTTAGACGTTTTGATTGCCGGATTTTGGCTTTTTATAGATTCAAATTTCTCTAAGAACAGCTGTAAATCTCCATACTTCAGGCTATAATCAGCCTTTGCAGTAGACATACCTAAATTCGAAAAAGGATTTGCCTTGTCATCTTTCGTCACTGTAGCTGTTTTGGCAGCTTTTGTTAAAAATACTTCAGCTTTTTGAGCTTGTTTATCAATCAATACATTCTGAACTTTCCCCGCCTGCATTTCTCTAAAGAAAGCATCTTCATCAATAGATTTTGCATTGTTGCCACCTAAAAAGTTTGAGGCAAAAAATAACAAAAGGGCTATTATAGCGATTGGGAAAAACCAGTTAAATCCTTTATTATTCATTTAATACTTTTAAAATTTATACTTCACTTTCTATTTTGGTGATTTTTGCATCACCCCAAAGTTCTTCAATATCGTAATACTGACGAGTTTCTTTCTGGAAGATATGCACCACCACGGTTACATAATCTACCAAGACCCACATTGAGTTTTCTGTACCCTCTACGTGCCAAGGTCTGTCCTGAAGATCATTTCTCACCTTTTTTTCTACACTTCCTGCTAATGCCGAGACTTGTGTATTTGAGTTACCACTACAAATTATAAATGTTTCTGCTACCGAGTTTTCAATTTTTGAAAGGTCGAAAATCATAATATCTTCCCCCTTTACATCCTGGATAGCTTCTACAATTTTATCTATTAGCGCTTGCTTTTCTACTGTTTTGTTCATTAAAATATACTATAATCTGCAAATTTATTGTTTTTCTTTTACTTTAACCTTACTTTTAGGGCTTTAATGTCTTAAAGTTTTCATAAATGACCGATCTGTTTTACCAAAAAGAGTGTTCTTCTACTAATGACGAAATATCTCAGGTTTTACTTTATCCACATTCAAATTTTGTTGGTCTGTATACTTTTAATCAAACAAAAGGAAGAGGACAGTATGGAAATATTTGGGCTTCCCATCCTGAGCAGAATCTTGCATACACCATTGCTGTAAAAACTCAGGACATCAAACTCAGTGATTTCTTGTTCAATTATTATACCGCAACAGCAATACGCCAGCTTCTTGCCAAACTGACCGAAAAAACAGTGAAGATAAAATGGCCAAACGATATTATTTTAGCCAACAAAAAACTAGTCGGAATTCTGATCGAAAAGAAAAAATTCAATGGAGAAAATTATTTTATTATTGGAGCAGGAATTAATGTTCTTCAGGAAAAATTTGATGAAATTTCTAATGCAGGCTCAATCTTAACCCAAACCGGTAAACGATTAGAATTACAAAGTTTCACTAAAGATTTGCATGAATTTTTAGTTGAAAAATTTAAAAATATAGATTCTGAAGAAGATGTTTTAGAAGAATTTAATCTAAATCTATTCAGAAAAGATGAAATTTCAGTGTTCGAAATTGACGGAAAGCGACAAAATGGCATCATCAGAAAAGCCGATGAAAAAGGTAAAATCTGGATTGAATTTGAAGATGAAACAAAATCGTTTTATCATAAAGAAGTAAAACTTCTTTACTGATTGGCTCTTCTGATATACAAGATTAAAGTCAGTGGAAAAAAGATAATATTCGGCATCCACATCGCTAATGATGGAGACAAAATTTTATTCTCTGAAACCACTTTTAGAGCCTCAAACGAGAATACAAATACGAACGCTAGAGAAATCCCTATTGCTAAGTTAATTCCCAAACCGCCTCTTTTCTTTTGAGAAGAAAGTGAAAGTGCTAAAAATGTCAGTAAGATAATTGACACAGGCATTGAGGTTCTTTGATGAAACTCATTCAAGTGCGCATTCAGATTGCTGTTTCCTTTTTCTCTTTCTCTATCGATGAATTTTATAAGCTCAGGAGTTGTTTTATTTTGACCTAAAAGTTCATTCGGAAATAACTCTTCTGGTGCCTGACCATAACTTTTTCTCAACTCAAAACCCTGACCCAGCTTTTCTGAATCATCTTTATTAATGGTTTTTTCGAGAAAACTATTCAGTACAAATTGCTTTTTAGCAGGATCCCAGTAAGCATCATTTGCCTTCAGTTCGTAAGTCAGTTTACGGTTTTTATCAAATTTTTGGTAGACAAAGCCGTAGCCACGATATTCTTTTTTATTCCACGAATTGATGAAGATATATTCCGTTTTGCTTAATTGCGCAGAAACCGGAGCCGTACCCAGAATTTTATCTTTATTCGTCTGATTATAAGTATATGCTTCGAGTGCATTTTTCTTAATATTTGCCCACGGCAATACGAAGTGATTGACGACCAGAGAAAGTAAAGCAATGAAAAGAGAAGTCAGCAAATAAGGTTTTGCAAATCTGTGAAAACTCGCACCGCTACTGATAATCGCAACAATTTCCGTATTATTTGCCATTCTGGAGGTGAAATAAATCACAGAAATAAATACCAAAATCGCCAAAAATGTAACGACCAGATTGATAATCCAGAACGGATAAAAATGGATAAGGAAATAGGTTAAATTTAATTTTGGATCAAGAGCAGTCGCATTCTCAATTCTCGGAATTTTTTGCTGAACGTCAATTACCAAAACAACCGTAGACAGCAATATCAGCATAAAACCAAAGGTTCCAAGGTATTTTCTTACGATATATCTGTCTACAATCTTAAACATGAAATAATTTTAAAGTCTTTGTCTTAAAACAGGAACTACAGAATTTTTCCATTCGTAGAAATCTCCCGCTAAAATATGTTCTCTCGCAACTTTTACCAAATCTAAGTAAAAAGCCAGATTATGAATAGAAGCAATTTGTTTTCCTAAATATTCTTTCGAAACGAATAAATGACGCACATACGCTTTAGAATATTCTCTATCTACAAAACTTGTCCCGAACTCATCTAACGGCGAAAAATCTTTCTTCCATCTTTCGTTTTTAAGATTCATGACGCCTTGCCAAGTGAAAAGCATTCCGTTTCTGGCATTTCTTGTAGGCATCACACAATCCATCATGTCAATTCCCAAACCAATAGATTCCAAAATATTCCAAGGGGTTCCAACTCCCATCAGGTATCTTGGTTTGTCTTTAGGTAAAATATCGGTCACCTCATCGGTGATTCTGTATAATTCATCTTCCGGCTCGCCAACAGAAAGTCCGCCGATGGCATTTCCTTCCGCACCAGCTTCTGCAATAACTTCTGCCGAAATTTTTCTTAAATCTGAATAGGTAGAACCTTGAACGATTGGGAAGAATCTTTGTTTGTATCCGTATAATTCAGGATTTTTTTCATTCCAATCCATGCATCTTTTTAACCAGCGATGGGTCATATCCATAGATTTTTTCACCTGATTGTAGTGTGCCGGATAGGCAACACACTCGTCAAAAGCCATGAAAATATCAGCTCCAATCTGTCTCTGGATTTCCATAGATTTTTCCGGAGTAAACAAGTGAACGCTTCCGTCAATATGAGATTTAAATTTCACACCTTCTTCAGACATTTTTCTCGTTCCTGAAAGTGAAAAAACCTGAAAACCACCAGAATCGGTAAGAATCGGAAGATCCCAATTCATAAATTTATGCAAACCACCAGCTTCCTCCATCACTTCCATACCCGGACGAAGATAAAGATGATAAGTATTTCCCAAAATAATCTGAGCTTTAATATCATCTCTTAATTCTCTCTGATGTACGGTTTTCACACTTGCAACAGTTCCTACCGGCATAAAAATCGGAGTCTGTACGACACCGTGGTCGGTAACCAATTCTCCTGCTCTTGCCTTTCCTTGCGAAGTTTTTTCTATCTTAAAAAATTGCTGCATATTTTATCTTACTAATTTGGGAAGATTTGTGTCGGGTTTAGATTTTTTCTCCACAAAACCTTTTGCTTTCGGGTCTTTCTCTAAAAGAATGACTTGTGCATTATCCACAATTTTATTCATTTTTCCTATTGCTACATAATATTTATAGCTTTCAACAAAATCGTCAGCTTTTACATTATGCGTTTTAAGGATAAATCTCGTTCCGCTTTCTAAATTTTTACCTTGAAATGTATTGGTCACCTGATCATTGATTGCCAAATCTGCCATAATCTCAGACATTGTACTTTTATCCAAAAGATTTTTAGGCTTGTCAACATATTCGCTGCAAGAAACCACAAACACAAACATCAAAAGCGCGCTTAGTCTTTTCATAATTTATTGATTAATGATTTCCACTTTAAATTTAAAACACCAAATACCGCTTCATGAATGATGCCACCGTTCATTTTACTTTCACCCAATTCTCTGTTGGTAAAAATAATCGGGACTTCTACGATTTTAAAACCTTTTTTGAAAGTTCTGAATTTCATTTCAATCTGAAAACCATAGCCTTTTAATTTCACATTATCTAAACCTATTTCTTCTAAAACTTTTCTTGAAAAGCAAACAAAACCAGCTGTAGTATCGTGAATGGAAAGTCCGAGAATAAACCTCACATATTTCGAAGCAAAATACGACAGCAAAACCCTTCCCATAGGCCAGTTGACCACATTCACACCTTTTGAGTAACGAGATCCAACTGCCATATCAGCATTTAGGCAAGCATCAAAAAGTTTGGGTAAATCATTGGGATTGTGCGAAAAATCGGCATCCATCTCAAAAATATAGTCGTAATTGTTTTGCAGCGCCCATTTAAAACCATGAATGTAAGCTTTCCCTAATCCATCTTTAATATGTCTTATCGACAAATGAAGAGTATGCGGGAATTTTCTCTGTAATTCTTTAACGATGTCCGCCGTTTTGTCGGGCGAAGAATCGTCTACAACCAAAACATGAAACCCCTGTTCCAATGCAAAAACAGCAGAAATTATCTTTTCGATATTCTCCTTTTCGTTGTATGTTGGAATGATGACGAGTTTTTTCATTTCAATTGGCAAAGATAAGTTATTTAAGCTTTTTATTTTATACAAAATAATCTATAATTTTGCAAAAAATTATCCGTTGCCACAATCTCAAGATTTTACCAACCAAATAAGAATACCCGAAAATAACGATTGGGTAGTTTTTATACTTATAGGATGCCTTTTCCTGTATATTTTTATGATGAATGTCATAGAACGGGAAGCCAATCTCAAAGATTTTCTTCTGCAAAAGTACTTTGACTCGAGCAACAACCTGCCAAGCTGGATGATCACTTCTTGTGTGATTACATTAAGTTTAGCCGTTTTAATCTCGCAGTATGTTCCGGTAGTCCCAGAATATGCAGCAAAATTGAAGATTTTCGGATATCAGATGAATAAATTTGGATATTGTCTGGCCGCCGTTTCATTATTTTATTTCCTCCGAACAGCATTAGGTTTTTTATTTTACCAAAGCATCGGTGACGGAAAAAAATGGACTATTTTTTATTTTACCTCCACTAAATTTCACTTTATTCTGTCAATTTTAGTAATAATCTTATGTATAACCCACTATTATTTCCCAATCGATAGAAATGAAGCGTTTTTATACTACTTTTTCTTTTTTATGTTTGTCTTTGTGTTTAAAGTATTTTTCTATTTATTTCACAGGAACAACATATTACCTCAAAAATGGTATTATAAATTTTTGTATATTTGCACGCTTCAAATAGCACCTTTATTGTTGCTTTGGAAGTTATTATTTATTTAATAGATACAAGATGAGAATAAAGTCTATATTGGTTTCTCAACCATCACCTAGTGAATCTTCTCCATATTTGGAGATTGCAAAGAAGGAAAAAATAAAGATTGATTTCCGTCCTTTCATCCATGTTGCGGGGGTTGACAACAAAGAACTTAGAACACAGAAAATAGATTTAACGCAGTATACCGGTATTATTTTTACCAGTAAAAATGCGATCGATCATTATTTTAGGCTAGCAGAAGAATTGAGATTTTCCGTTCCTGATACCATGAGATATATCTGTCAGTCTGAGGCGATTGCCAATTATCTTCAGAAACACATCGTTTACAGAAAGAGAAAAATCAGCTTTGGCGAGAAAAATTTCACAGATCTTTTGCCTTTGTTTAAAAAGTTTCCATCCGAAAAATATTTGTTACCATCATCTGATGTTTTGAGTGCGGATATTCCTAAAACTCTGGATGCAGCAAATATTCAATGGACGAGAGCGATTATGTACAGAACAGTTTGCAGCGATTTGACAGACATCAACATTAATGACTACGACATGTTGATTTTCTTCAGTCCGCAAGGAATCAAATCTTTACAGCAAAACTTCCCGGATTTCAAACAAGAAGACACAAAAATCGGAGTTTTCGGCCCTACTACTTCAGCAGCTGCCGAAGAAGCAGGCTTAAAAATAGATTTGATGGCTCCCACAAAGGAAACACCGTCGATGACCATGGCACTTGAAAAATACATCAAAAGCTTACATAAATAGTTTTTAAAACTTTATACCATACAGCCGTCTTTTCGATTAAAGAAAAGATGGCTTTTTTTTAATTAAATTTGAACAAAAATTAACATTGAACAAAATTTCGTTTTTAAAGCACATTTTAGCCTAAAAGTTTAACGAAAACAGATTCAATTAAAATAAGGAAATATTCGAATGAAAGCTCCACAAGCAAAAAAAAAAGAAAATATACTCGAAATTCACGGAGATAAAAGAATTGACAATTATTTTTGGATGAACAATCGTGAAAATCCTGAAGTCATCAAATATCTCGAAGAAGAAAATGCTTACGAAGAGGCGATGATGAAAGAGACGGAAGCTTTTCAGGAAGAACTTTACGAGGAAATGAAAGCCCGTTATAAAAAAGATGATGAGTCTTTACCCTATTTCTTCAACGAATATTGGTACATAGTGCGTTATGAGGAAGGAAAAGAATACCCTATTTTCTGCAGAAGATTCCAAACTATGGAGAATCCTGAAGAAATCATCCTCGATGTCAATATTCTAGCGGAAGGTCAAGAGTTTTTTGAAGTTGCCAATGTTGCGGTAAGCCCGAATAACGAATTGGTTTCTTTTTCAGAAGATAATGTGGGAAGAAGAATCTACAGTTTAAATTTTAAAAACTTAAAGACTGGTGAAATTCTTTCAGACAAAATAGAAAACACAACAGGAAAAGCGGTTTGGGCAAATGATAACAAGCACGTTTTTTACATCAGAAAAGATGAAAGCCTTCGTGCGTATAAAGTTTACCGACATGAATTGGGAACAAATCCTTCTGAAGACGTTTTAATTTTCCATGAAGAAGATGAAACTTTTGACGTTAATGTTTTTAAAACCAAATCTTTAGAATATATTTTCTTGGCGAGTTCAAGTACAATTTCAGATGAGCATCATTTTATTCCTTCAGACAACGTTTTTGCAGAATGGAACGTAATTCAGCCAAGAATCGATGATTTGGAATACTCTGTTGAGCATTACGAAGATGAATTTTACATCATCACCAATGCAGACGACGCTACCAATTTCAAAATCGTAAAAACCAAAATCGACAATTGCAGAATGGAAAACTGGGTAGATGTAATCCCGCACCGTCCCGAAGTTTTGCTTGAAGGTTTTGAGATTTTCAAAGATTATCTCGTTTTGGAAGAAAGAGAAGAAGGGCTTTTACAGATAAAAATCATTAACGAGAAAAATGGAGAGACGTATGACTTACCTTTCTCAGACCCGACTTACACGGCTTACATTGGTTTAAATTTAGAATTTAATACTGACGTTTTACGTTACGGATACACTTCGCTTACAGTTCCGAGTTCAACTTTCGAATATAATATGAAAGATAAAACCACCAAACTCTTGAAGCAACAGGAAGTTTTGGGTGGAAAATTTGTTGCTGAAAATTATATTTCAGAAAGAATCTGGGCAGAATCCAGAGATGGCGAAGTGAAAATTCCAATTTCTTTGGTTTATCACAAAGACACCAAGAGAACGGCAGAAACACCGGTTCTTTTATATGGATACGGAAGTTACGGACATACGGTTGATGCGAGTTTTTCTAATGTGAGACTTTCTATTCTGGATCGAGGTTTTATATATGCAATCGCTCACATTCGTGGCGGTGAATATCTAGGAAGAGAATGGTATGAAGACGGAAAAATGTTGTTTAAAAAGAATACTTTTTTTGATTTCATCGATGCCGGAAAATATTTAATAAAAGAAAATTACACTTCTTCAAAACACTTATACGCAATGGGAGGAAGTGCAGGAGGTTTATTGGTAGGAGCTGTTGTAAACTACGAACCACAATTATTTAACGGGATTGTCGCACAAGTTCCTTTCGTAGATGTTGTAACAACCATGTTGGATGAAACTATACCTTTGACGACCGGAGAATATGATGAATGGGGAAATCCGAATGATGAAGAATATTATCATTATATGAAAGATTATTCGCCATATGATAATGTAGAAGCAAAAGACTATCCGCATATGCTGATTACGACTGGTTTTCACGATTCTCAAGTGCAGTATTGGGAACCTGCAAAATGGGTTGCAAAATTACGTGAATTGAAAACTGATGACAATCTTTTATTGTTTAAAACCGATATGAGTTCTGGTCACGGCGGTGCAAGCGGAAGATTTGAATCCTTAAAAGAAGACGCATTGGAATATGCGTTTTTGATGAAACTTGAAAATAAAATTTAATTAATATCAAACATAAAATCCTTGATTTAATACAATAAAACAAATTCTTAAAATATGACAGAAGCAGAATTATGGGCCAAGGTTGAAGAATTTTTTCAAATCAATTTCGACACAGAAAAACATCCGCAGATAGACACCATCTTATTTTTAATTGGTGTACAGGAATTAGGAAGCGGACAACAAAAATACACAAAGGACGACAAGCTCAACATCCTTCACATTGCAGTTTGTCGACTTCTTGAACCTTTCGGATATTTTAAATTTAGCCATTACGATAAAGACGGTTATCCGCATTTTGATGAGCTGGAAAAACTTCCGGAACTGAAACCTAACGAGCAGCAACTTTTGATGAAGAAAGCAATTATTCATTATTTTCAGGAAGAGGAATTAATTTGAAAATAAAACAATTTGAAAATTTTCAATTACATAACAAGAAAAATGGAACGTAAAATTATGTTCCATTTTTTTATCACAAACGTTTTTAAACCAATTTAATATTTGAAATTTTCAAAATAATACATTCTCAAATTTTCAAATTACCAAGAATTTCTTCGAGCTGATTCAAACCCATTTTAAAACCTTCTTCAAAGCCCATTTCTAGTTGCTTTTTCATGTCATCCTCAGTTTGAAAATGCATGTTGACGGACAATTTTGTCCCTTCCTCAACTCCTGTAAAACCTAGAAGCCATTTGGTTTGCGGGGAATTCTCATCAATTTTTCCGTTTTCATCACAGAATGCGTCGATTCCGTCAAAACTCCTTCCATTATTAATCTCACCGTACTTCACTTGTGAATAAATTTTCTCACCCTCCGGGCCATTCATGGAGTAGAACCAAACACCTCCCTCTTCAAAGTTAAGATTTTCAGTTTCGCATTTCCATGGATTCGGAGCCCACCATTGGTCAAGTAGTTCAGCCTGTGTAAAATAATCCCAAACTTTAGAAACTTCAGCATCATACACTTTCATGACGTAGATGCTTTTTGAATCAAAATCTTTATTAAAAACAATTTCAGTATTCATTTACTATATTTTATTTAAAATTAAAAATTTTAGACTTAGAAACAATTAAATATTTCCCAATAAAAAAGAATGTATTCGTAAAAAAATGTTAAAAAACTCGATTTTAAGAAATTGAACACAATTTTTTGGCGCATTTTTTGTTTATCTCGTGGTAAAATATTTAATTTTAACATTTGTAATTACAAATTATTATATTCAATGAATAACAAGTTCATCCCGATAATCTCAGTCTTCATGACAATTTCTTTAATTGTTTTTGTGACTTTGCAGTTTTATTGGCTTAAAGGATATTATGGAGCACTGGAACAAGAGTTTTCCAACAAAGTCTATACCGCTCTGGAAAATACCACAAAAACGGTTTCTGAATTAGAAGCAGAAAAATTATTTAATGAAAATTATGAAAACTTTCGGGACAATGTAAAAGCAAATAGTAAGCAACCTTCATTAACGACAATTCAACAGACTATAGATTCTGGAACACAGAGATCAATTATCTATTCTAAAAATCTGATCGAACAAAGGCAACTTCCTCTCAACAAAAGTGGAGATTCTTTGCGTTTGACAAAAATGTATACTGATGGTGCCGCTTATACGATAAAAAAAGATACTACAAAAAGAGAAATACTAACCAACGAAATCAATCAGAATATAGAAAGTGGCGATTATAGTTTCAAAGAATTCATTGATGTAAGAGGTAATAATCTTCCTCTCACAAAACGTGTTGAGGCAAAAGTTTTAGACTCTATTATAACGAAAGAACTCAGTATGAAAGGAATTTCTTCTGATTTTGGGTATGGAGTTACCGATAAAAATAATAAACTTACTACTGTAGTTAATAAAGTTTTTCAGGAAAAAAAGGAAGGAAATACTTATTCTTATCCTCTATTTACAGACACAAAAGACCGTACCTTATACACCTTGGCTTTAGTTTTTCCTAAAAAAGAATACTCTTTGGCGATGAATAACTGGCCAATGCTTTTGGGGACATTTCTTTCTCTACTGACAATTTTGGGAATTTATATCATTTCTATCAACTATATGATGAGGCAAAAAAAGATTGCCGAAATCAAAACAGACTTTATCAACAATATGTCTCATGAGTTTAAAACTCCTTTGGCGACCATTTCTGTTGCAACAGATTCTTTAGCGAATGATAAAATTGCGACTAATCCTGAAAAAGTAAGATATTACTCAAGTCTTATTAAGCAAGAAAACCTGAGGATGAAAAAACAGGTAGAAAATGTTCTGAATATGTCTAAGCTGGAAAGAAATGAGGTGAAATTATTCCTAAAGGAAACCAACGTAAGAGAATTAATTAAAAGAACTACAGAATCATTCGGACTCATTGTTACTCAAAGAAATGGTACATTGAGGCAGGAATTCAATGCCGATAAATACACTTTTAAAATTGACGAATTTCACATCTCAAATATGCTGGTCAACCTTTTGGATAACGCCAACAAATATTCTCCCGAAGCACCGGAAATTGATGTAAAAACAAGAAATGAAGGTAATTGGTACGTAATCGAAATTTCCGATAAAGGAATGGGAATGGAAACAGAAAACAAAACTCGGATTTTTGAGAAATTCTTCCGCGAAGAAACAGGAAACATTCACAATGTAAAAGGACAAGGGCTTGGGCTTTCTTACGTAAAGAAAATCGTTGAACTTCATAAAGGTCAGGTAATTGTGGATTCAGAAAAAGACAAAGGAAGTAAGTTTATCATTAAACTTCCAATGGCTTAAACTGAAAATAATAATTGATAAGTAATAATTAAACAAATAAACAAGATATGAGCAACAGAATATTATTAGTAGAAGACGACCAGAGTTTCGGAGCGGTTTTGAAAGATTACCTTTCTATCAACAATTTTGAAGTGACTTTAGCAGTCGATGGCGAGCAAGGTCTGAAAGAATTTACAGAAAACGAATTTGACATCTGTATATTCGACGTTATGATGCCTAAAAAAGACGGTTTTTCTTTAGCGGAAGACGTTAAGAAAATCGATAAAAACACTCCTATTATCTTTCTTACTGCAAGAAATATGAGAGAAGATATATTGAAAGGATATCAACTGGGAGCTGATGATTACATTACAAAACCTTTTGATACTGAATTACTTTTATATAAAATCAAAGCGATTCTTCAGAGAAGCTCTACTTTAGAAAATGAAGAGCAGGAGCAGTTTAAAATCAGCAATATTTTCTTTGATTCTATGTTGAGACAATTGAGAGTTGGTGATAATGAATACAAACTTTCGCCGAAGGAAAATGAGCTTTTAAAATTACTTTGTCTTCACAGAAACGACTTTATGCCGAGAGATCTTGCATTAAGAAAAATCTGGAAAAAAGAAAATTACTTTACGGCAAGAAGTATGGATGTTTATATTGCTAAATTGAGAAAACTCCTGAAAGACGATGACGGTTTAGAAATCATCAACGTTCACGGTGAAGGTTTCAGACTTTTGGTAAAGAACTAAGCGAAACGTTAAAATAACAATATAGTATAGAAATTAGCAAAGCATTTAGAAATGTTTTGCTAATTTTGTTTTTTATGCTTATTTGTTACGTAGTCGCCATAAGTAAACTCAGGAAAACAGCTTCCAAAGATTAAGCGATAACATAAGACTTAAAAAAACAATAAAAATTACTTATGAAAAATATATTTTTAGGGATTTTAACCGCAGGAATTTTAGTTATTTCCTGCAAGAAAGACGAAAAACCTACTTACATAAAAGACGAATCGGGAGTTAAACAACCAATCGCAGCGGTCAACAACACCCCACAACCTTCATTATTGAATCAGGCAGGAATTCAGACAGCTGCACCCAATTCTCCGGCTGGAGCCACCGCTCCAGGGATGAATCCTCCTCACGGACAACCTGGTCACAGATGCGAAATTCCTGTAGGACAACCTTTAAATGGCAGCGGAACACCCGCACAGGCAGCTAATCCTTCCACACAAAACATTACGGTAAACGGAAATAGCCAAGTTCAGATTGATCCCAATGCAGTAAGTCCGGGAAAAATAATGATGGATCAAAATGGGAAACAAGTGAAAACTGCTCCGGGAATGAATCCTCCACATGGTCAGCCAGGCCACAGATGTGATATTCCGGTTGGTCAGCCTTTAAACAGCAAACCTGCACCTACCTCTCAACCGACTGCACAGACAACTCAAGTACAAGCTCCACAACCGATGCCGGCACCTAAGGCTGTAGCAAATAATACAGGTCCAAAACCAAAAATGAATCCAGCACATGGTGAGCCTTGGCATGATTGTGCTAAAAAAGTAGGTGAGGCACTTTAATTTTTTTGTAAATTTGCGTCGTGAAGTATATACAGGTTTTATTAATTATCTTTTGTTTAGGAATTTTCTTGATTCCTAAAGATAATTTTTATGCCCAGACTTCACAAGAAAACTGTTGCAACACAGAATCAAAAACTCATAGCTGTTGCGACAAAGAACATGATAGCCAAGACAAAAAAGACGAAAAATCTTCATGCAACGACGATTGTTGTTCGTTTTGTGTGACCTGCCATACTGTCGTAGAAAATCTTTCTGCGAAAACCTTATTTTTCAATCACATCCCTTTTAAAACAAATAGAAGTTTAGAATTTCAATATTCTGCCCCTCATATTTCAGATAGTTTAAAAGATATTTGGCAACCGCCTAAACTAGGTTAATTACATCCAAATTATTCATTAAGATCTTAATGAATCGTTTTTTAATTAATCTAAATTTTAAACAATGAAATTATATACTACCAAGGTAATCCTTGGCCTATTCCTCTTATTTACACAATTTATCTTTGCTCAAAATCTTCATAAAAGCCAGTTTCAGGTAAAAGGAAACTGCGAAATGTGTAAAGAAAGAATAGAATCTACCGCTTTGAAGGCAGGAGCTACAGCAGCAAGGTATTCTATTGATTTACAAACACTCACTTTAGAAACGTCAGACAATATTACGTCTGAAGATATTCTTAAAAAAATAGCAGAAGCCGGACATGACAACGAAAAGTTCAAAGCCTCTGACGAAACTTATCAGAAACTTCCGGGATGTTGTCATTACGAAAGAGAAACTCAAACAGAAAAAAAGCTAACAGCAGAAAATCACAATCACTCAAAAGGTGAAAATGAGTTTTTCGTAAAGGGAAACTGCGAATCTTGCAAAGCCCGAATTGAAAAAGCAGCAAAATCAGCAGGAGCAAAATCAGCGGACTGGAATGCAGAAAAACAAACTATAACTTTAGATTTTGATTCCTCAAAAACCTCAGCAGACCAAATTTTGAAAAAAATCGCTGAAGTAGGTCATGATAACGAAAAATATAAAACGCCCGATGACGTTTACAAAAAACTTCCGGGATGTTGTTTGTACGACCGTGAGACAGCATTTGGAGAAGCCAACGCCAATGTACATTCTGATCAAAATGCTACAATACACGATTCAAAAAAACACACAGATTCCGATTCTGATCATCAACATGATAAGAACGCAAAAAACATTGAAGAAGTAAAGGTGTCAGCATCGAAAGCTGCAACTTCTATCAATAAAAAAGAAGCAGGCTTGGTTTTTAATATCGACAAAAAAGAATTATTAAAAGCAGCGTGTTGTAATTTATCTGAAAGCTTTGAAACCAACGCGACCGTTGATGTTTCGTTCAGTAATGCTGTTACAGGCACAAAACAGCTTAAAATGTTAGGTTTAGATCAAAAATACACAAGTTTGACTAAAGAACTTTTACCTGAAATCAGAGGTTTGGCATCTGCTTATGGATTAAATTTTATTCCCGGAAGATGGATTGAAAGTATTCAACTTACTAAAGGCGGAAGTACCGTAACGAGCGGTTACGAAAGTATCACAGGACAAATTAATACCGAACTCATCAAGCATTCTGAAAAATCTGAGACTTCTTTAAATTTATTTTCCGATTTCAATGGAAGAGCTGAAGCGAATATTACCCATGTTGAACCAATTAATGATCATTGGACGCAAACTTTTCTACTTCACGGAAACGGAACGTTTGGAGATACAGATATGAATGACGACGGTTTTCTTGACCGACCAAAAGGAACTCAGTTGAACGCAGCTTATTTACTGAATTTTAACGACTTAGAAAAATCAGGTTTCGGTTCGCACTTCGGAATTAATTTCGTGAAAGATGAAAGAACTGCAGGACAAATCGGTTTTGATAAAAAACTTCCACAAGACAAACAAACTGCATACGGCGTTGGAATTGACATTTCTAGATTTCAGGTTTGGAATAAGACAGGATATGTTTTTAAAGGAAAACCTTATCAAAGTTTGGGCTGGATGAATCAGTATGTTTATCACCAACAGGACAGCTTTTTCGGACTGAGAAATTATTCCGGACAGCAGCATACGTATTATTCGAATTTAATTTTTGAAAGCATTATCGGAAATACCAACCACAAGTATAAAACCGGAGCGAGTTTCATGTATGACAGATACAATGAAGACTATCTGACAAACAATTTCAGAAGAAACGAAGTCGTTCCCGGAATTTTTGCTGAATATACTTTAACAGGTTTAAAATATACTTTGGTTGCCGGTGCAAGAGCCGACTTTCATAATTTAGCCGGAACTCAGTTTACGCCGAGATTAAATTTTAAATATGATTTCACTCCGCAAACTATTTTACGATTATCTGCCGGACGAGGTTTCAGAACTACTTCAGTTTTTGCTGAAAACCAACAGTATTTTGCATCCAACAGAAACATTCAGATTCTTCAAAATGGTGGAGATATTTATGGTTTGAAACCGGAAATTGCCTGGAATTTTGGAGCAAGTCTGCAACAGGAATTCAAATTATTCGGAAGAAAATCTACTTTGATGGTTGATTTTTTCAGAACAGATTTCCAGGATCAGGTTTTGGTTGATCTCGACCGTTCCCCTCAACAGTTGACTTTCTATAATTTAGAAGGAAAATCTTTTGCAAATTCATTTCAGACACAATGGGATTTTACTCCTTTCAAAAATTTTGAAGTGAGACTGGCTTACAAATACTATGATGTGCAGGCTGATTATATGGATGGACGAAGAGAAATTCCTTTTATGGCGAAGCACAGAGGTTTTGTAAATTTAGCATACGCCACCAATAAAAATACAAAAGGCGGATTCTGGAGTTTTGACACCACATTAAATGTTGTCGGAAAACAAAGACTTCCCAATACAGCAAGCAATCCTGTAGAATTTCAAATTCCTGCATACTCACAATCTTATGCAGTTGTAAATGCGCAGATTTCAAGAAATTTCAACCAGAAAATCAGAGCGTATGTAGGCGGTGAAAACCTGACTTCTTACTACCAAAAAAATGCGATTGTAGATTTCAGAAACCCTTTCGGAAATTATTTTGATGGCGGAATGGTATATGCTCCAATTATGAAAGCTAATTTCTACGTAGGACTGGATGTGAGTTTCTAATTTGATTCAATTTATTTTTAAATAAATCTAAGGCATGATGTCAATAATTTAATCTTATCACATCATGCTTTTTTTGTACCTTTCACTTAAAGAAAATCTATGGGTTTGGAGAACTTAATTTTTGAAGACGCTTATAAAAAATTTGGTTTTGAACATTTCTCCCAAAACAATTTTGAAGGTGTGGAACGTATAAAATCACAACCATACATTAAAGTTTTGTATTTACCTG